>JASHSE010000502.1 GCA_030036975.1 Xanthobacteraceae bacterium
ATCGCGGCTATGGCGGCAATCCGGGCAGTCCGACCGAGCGCGGCCTGATTGCCGATGCTAATGCCGCCTATGCCTTTGCCGCCGCGCGCTATCCGGTGCAGGAGATCGTGCTGTGGGGCGAGTCGCTCGGCAGCGGCGTTGCGGTGGCGCTGGCGGCGGAAAAGCCGGTCGGCCGCGTCATTCTTGAAGCGCCGTTCACCTCCGCGGCGGCGGTCGCGGCGCTGCACTATTGGTACGTGCCGGTCCGGCTGTTGATGAAGGATCAATTCCGCTCCGACGCGCGCATCGCCAAGGTGAAAGCGCCGCTCCTCATCCTGCACGGCGTTCACGATCAGGTCGTGCCTTACGCGATGGGCGAGCGCTTGTTCGAGCTCGCCAACCGGCCCAAGCACATCGTGCGCTTCCTCGATGGCGGCCACGACGACCTCGACGCCAACGGCGCCCTGCACGCCGTCGCCCGTTTCCTGGCCGGGGATTTGGATTGATCTTACTGCGTCAAAAGTTCGAAGTGCCCGTCGAGATGCTGCCGGAAACGCGGCGCTGATCGACGTGCCCTCGCCCCTTGCGGGAGAGGGCGACGCAAGCCGCGCAACAAACTCGGCTCGGTGAGGGGTTGCGGCCGCGACCCTCACCCACTTTTGTTGTTGAACCGCCGCGTAGCCCTCTCCCGCAAGGGGAGAGGGCACTATAACGCGCGCCGCGCTTTCTGACGCAGTAAGATTAATACCAACAGCACTTAATAGCTGACCCTCATCCTGAGGTGCTCGGCGCGTCAGCGCCGAGCCTCGAAGGATGCAGGTCTCCGCGCCGCGGCCTCATCCTTCGAGGCTCGCTTCGCTCGCACCTCAGGATGAGGGTAATGGCATGAGTCATCGTCAAAGGCCGTTGGTATAAGGTCATTCCAGGACGCGGCGGAGGCGCGAACCCGCAATGACGCGCGCCCTTACTGCGGCACCGTCATCAGCTCGAGCACGTGGCCGTTTAAGTCGCGGAAATAGACGCCGCGGCCGCCGCCCCAATCGTTGAGCTTGCCGTCTTCCAGGCTCCACGGCGCGCTGCCGAACGGCAGCTCGGCCTTTTTGATGCGGCCGAAGATGGCGTCGAACTCGCGGTCGCTGACGTGGAAGGCGTAATGGTGGCTCTCGAAATTGGCGTCGTCGTCGAACAACAGCGTCAGCGTCTTGTTGACCCGCACCGGCGCGAAGTGGCCGGTGCGCCCGCGCTTGAGTCCGAACAGATCGGCAAAAAATTTCGCCGCCGCGGCCTTGTCGCGGGCCGGGACGATGGCGTGGTTGAGAACGATGGTCATGTCTCGCTCCCCATGTCTCGTTTCCTCAAAACGTCTGATAAGCTTGGCCGACCCGGCCGCCGACGCGGGCAAAGCCGGCGACGGCGGGTGCGTATTTCTCGTCGAGATTGAGCGCCTTGGCGTATGATCCCGCGGCCTTGTCCTTTTGGCCGAGGCGCTCGTAGGCCAGGCCGCGGCTCGCCCACGCTTTCTTGTCGCCGGGATCGTTCTGCACCGCCTGGTCGAGGTCGCTCGCCGCGGCGCTGTTGTTGTTGAGCGCGAGATACGACAGCGCGCGCGCCACGTACGGCTCGGCGCGCTGTGGCGCGAGCCCGATCGCGGTGGAGAAATCGTCGACGGCGAACTGGTGCTGGCGCTCGTTCTGATAGAGCAGGCCGCGGTTGTAGTAGGCCTCGGCGTCATCGGGGCGCAGCGCAATCGCCTTGTTGAAATCGGTCAGCGCCGGGGCGCTGCGGCCCTGCTGGCTATAAACCACGCCGCGGCCGAGATAAGCGGGCGCATAGTTGGCGTCGATCGAGAGCGCCTTGTTGTAGTCGGCGAGCGCCGCATCGAGCTTGTTGACGCGGCGTTCGACCAGGCCGCGATTGGCGTAGGCCTGGCCGTAATTCGGGTCGAGGCTGATCGCCTTGTCGAAATCAGCGAGCGCCTGCTCGTCCATGCCGGCTTCGCCATAGGCGGAGCCGCGCATGTTGTAGGCCTGCGGATCGTCGGGGTGCTGCTTGACGACGTCGCTGAGCGAAGCAAGGTTGGTCTGCGAGGGTGCGTAAAGCGCCTCGCTGTCCTTCGTCGACATCGCGGTATTGCCCAGCGAGGCGCAGCCGCCAAGCGCTGAAAGCATGAGCACGACAATGAGGCGCCCCGCGCGCGCGATGTCTGTCACGCCGGACCAAGGGGCGAGCGCTGGTTTCGGCATCAGCCGCCTCGTCGCGCCGCTCCGCCGCTCCAAAGCAGGCGCCAAAATACGGCGCGGGCCGGGTCAGCCCGCGCGCTACACAGTCGAACGGCCTTCAGCCAAAACGGGGCGTGCGCGGCGGGCCGCCTCTGCCGGCGGCCGGATTGACCGGCTTGGCCTTCATCGGCAGCAACCCCTCGCGCTGCAAGCGCTTGCGCGCGAGCTTGCGGGCCCGGCGGATCGCCTCCGCCCGTTCCCGCGCCTTCCGTTCCGAGGGTTTTTCGTAATGACCGCGAAGCTTCAT
>JASHSE010000503.1 GCA_030036975.1 Xanthobacteraceae bacterium
GTTGTCCGATCTTGGCAACGACGTCGTGCCAGTGGCAGGTCACCAGATGGTCGTTGACCATTCCGGTTGCCTGCATGAAGGCGTAGACGATGGTCGGGCCGCAGAACTTGAAACCGCGCTGGGCGAGCTCCTTCGACATGGCGCGCGACACCGCGGTCTCGGCGGGAATCTGGGCGATGCTCCGATGGCGGTTCACCTTGGGTCGGCCGTCGACGAAATTCCACAACAGCTTGGAAAAACCCGGGCCCTTTTCCATCACCTCGAGCCAGGCACGCGCCGAGAGCACCGTGGCCTCGATCTTGGCGCGGTTGCGCACGATGCCGGCATCCTGCATCAGGCGCTCGATCTTTTGCGGCCGATAGCGCGCGATCTTGTCCGGCACAAAGCCGTCGAAGGCGCGGCGGAAATTGTCGCGCTTGCGCAGGATCGTGATCCACGACAGGCCGGCCTGAAAACCGTCGAGGATCAGTTTCTCGAACAACGCGCGGTCGTCGTATTCGGGCACGCCCCATTCGGTGTCGTGGTAGGCGATGTAGAGCGCATCGTCCTTGGGCCACGGGCAGCGCGTGACTTTTTGGTCGGCCGGTGCGGGAGAGCTCATTCGGCGGCCTTGCTTTCGCCCGGAAACGCGAATCTCGCCCAGTCGGGCTTGATGAGCCGGACCGGCAGGCCGGCGACCGTGATCGTCTCGCCGCCAGTGAGTGCATCGGCGACGCGGTCGAGGCGCAACAGCGCAATGCCGCGTCCTGCCGCGGCCGAGCCCATCGTGCCGAGCGTGCGGTCGCCGGCGACGACCGGCGTGGCGGGCTCCGGCGCGGCGCCGTCGTACGCAATTGGCACGGCGCGGCTGCGTGCGGTGCCGCGGTGCTCCATGCGCGAGACGACCTCCTGGCCGATATAGCAGCCTTTGTGGAAATCGACGCCGCCGAGCTGATCCATGTCGGCTTCGTGAGGAAAGGCATCGCCATAGGCGAAATCGCGCCCGCCGCGCGGGATGCCGAGCGCGATGCGATGCGCCTCGTAGGCGGCGGCATCGGCCGGCTCGGCGCCGATCGCTGCGGTCACGGCAGGCGCGCGGTGCGGCGGCAGCATCACCCGAAACCCGAGCGCCGGCAGCCGCGGATCCGGATAGCAGAGGCCGATGCTGTCGCTGACTTCAGCCAGTTGCCGGACCAGTTGCCGGATCTGGCCCACAGGAGACTCGCCGTTCCAGGCTGCGAGCACTCCGAGCACTTCCGAAAGGTCCTCGACAATGACCTTGGCGCGCAGCTTGTAGAGGTTGAGCTTGTCGATAAAAGCGGCGATTTGCGCGCGCTCGACGTCGAGAAAAAAGCCGCCGCCGGCGGCCGCGGGTGCCTCCGTGACCAGAAAGTCGGCAATGATTTTTCCCTGCGGCGCCAACAGCGCGCAAAACCTTGCTGCGCCGGGCGTGAGATCGAGAACGTCCGCCGTGACGAGGCCATGAAGAAATTTTCGGGCGCCGTCGCCGACGACCTTGACCACGCCGCGTTCGGGCAGAAGGGCCGATTTCATTCGTGCTGCATTCCCGGGTAACCGCACTGGAACCTAGGACCTTCGCCCGGAGCGCTCAAGGTGCGCGGCGACCGCGGCGTCCTTCGCGGCCAGGTTGCGGAGGAAACATTTACGCCAGGGGAGGACGTTGCGTTCCGGTGGGTTCATCATGTTAAACTTGCCGTTGCAAGCAGATGCGGCGCCGCTTGTCACTCGCTTGCCTTGCGCAAGAGATAGCATGCGTTGTTTGGGGGGAATGACGCGTGATCGACGAGTTATTGTCGCTGCGCGTGATCCTTGCTGCCAAAGCGCCAGAGGATCACGACCTGTTTCGACGAGCAGCAGCCGCGGTACCGGTACCGATCGATCTTGAGTTTGCGGACAGCGGCGCCGCGGCGACGAATTGCATCACCGCCGGCGCTGATCTGGTGTATCTCGATAACAGCTTGGCGCCGGTCGAAATCGCGCAGGTCGCCGCCGCCGCCCGCACCACGCCCAATCCGCCGTTCACCGTCCTGCTGGCGACCGGAAACGGCGACAGCGAAGCCTTCGTGACCGATGCGCTCGCCGGCAAGCCGGCCGGGCCCGAAGCAGCAACGCGGCTGATCGCGCGTTCGATCCGGGTCCGGCTGCCGAGCCGCGTGCTGGTAGTCGATGACTCCTCGACCATGCGCAGCATTGTCCGCAAGCTGTTGGCCGGGACGCGATTCCCGCTCGAGGTGCGCGAAGCGGACGAAGGCTTCGCTGCGCTCAAACACGTCGGCGAGGCCGGTATTGATCTCATGTTCCTGGACTACAACCTGCCGGGCTTTTCCGGCCTGGAGACGCTGGCCGAATTAAAGCGCGAGAAGCGGCGGGTGAGCGTCGTGATCATGTCGTCGGCAAGCGATGAATCGCTGCCGGGCCGCGCCCGCGACTATGGCGCCGCTTTTCTGAAAAAGCCGTTTTATCAGCCTGATATCGAGGCGATGCTTTGCCGCTTCTACGGCTTGCGCGCGCTCAACCCGAACCGGGCCTAGGCATCACTGCCGCGACAATTCCACCGAGAACTCGCCGTTGCGAATGCGGGCGCCGAGGTTCTCCGCATAACGCGCCGCCGGCTCTTCGCCATAGGTCGAGATCAGCTCGGCAAGCGCGAGAAACAGCGCCGTCTGCGCCAAACAATCGCCTTCGATGCCGTCGTGCCGCGCCTCGGCCCAGGCGTCCTGCAGATAGCCCAGTGCGAGCCGCTTCTGCTCATGATC
Source organism: Xanthobacteraceae bacterium (assembly GCA_030036975.1). Classification (GTDB taxonomy): domain Bacteria; phylum Pseudomonadota; class Alphaproteobacteria; order Rhizobiales; family Xanthobacteraceae; genus BOG-931. The sequence goes on from JASHSE010000503.1 coordinate 2,757, forward strand.
GGTCACGCCTTCGCGTGCGCAAGAATTTGTCGCTGTTCTCATGGCAATCACTTTAAGCCGCCGAGCGGCGTCCCTACCCAGGGGCCGACGTTAGCACGGGAATTTTAGGTCCAAATTCGAACCTTGAGGAAGGGTTA
>JASHSE010000504.1 GCA_030036975.1 Xanthobacteraceae bacterium
AAAAACCCACGCGTAGAGCAAATTGATTTCAGCATCGAACAGGAACGCCTTGATGAGCTTGCCCGCCCTGATATCCGCGACCCGGCGCGGATCGCCGCCGACCGAATCGAGGTCATTGTTCGGCACGTAATTGGTAAAGCTCCGGCCAACACGGGCCGCCGGGGCCGCGATCACCGGGGGCGATAGCCGCTCCAGGAAAATCAACGCCTTGCGGTCCTCATCGGACAGGATACCGCCTTTCGCCGCTGCGGCCACCAGCGCTTGGAACAGCCGCGCCGGCGATGGCGGCCACTCGGGGCGGCCGTGATAACGGCCGTCATGAAAGCGGACGGAGACAAGAAGCGCGCGCGACATCGTCGCCTCACGAAGCCTTCTTCTTGTCGGCCTTCCTTGCGTCCTGCTTTGCGAGCTCCTTGTTGAACATCACGCGTTTGTTCTGACCGACGCCAAACGCCTTAGCGGCCGACAACGCGTAAGCCTGCACCACGTTCTCATCGAGATTGACGGCGGTGCGCTCGCCCTTGCGCCCGACCAACGTCCACTGTGCCGGCGTGCCGGTATCCGCTACGAGAAGACATCCTTGTCGCAAAAAGGCGTCCATCGGCTCGATCGCGGCGACGAGCGCAAGACCGAGGATATAGCGGCGCAGCGCGACGCCGTTCTCGCCGTTGAGCCGCCGCAGCGCCACCAGGTTGACTGCCACGTCGCGAACGATCGGCCCGCGGGCAACGACGCCGCCAAGAGCGCCCGTGGCCGGCACGTGCACGAAGCCGCGTTGCGCCAGGGGGCTCTCCGCCTTGCCTTCGGCCTTCTGCTTGTCCTCTTCCGAAAACACCTCGAGGGCCGCGTAGTCGAGCGCGGGATTGTATTGCGCCGATCGATGCAGGGGGCTGACGTCCCAGGCGCGGACCGTCGACTGCACGATGCGCGGCAGCTTCGCCTGGGTGTCGCGCGAATCCCACACGCCGAACACTAGCGACGTTGGCGCCAGCTTCGCGATCGCGGAGGCGTCACTGCTGTCGAGGAGGAGCCGGAACGCCTGCTGGGCCGGGCCTTGCAACTCGGTCGAGCGGATTACGGCGTCGCCTAGCCGGTGCCCGGCCTCGAGGATGGAGAGAACCTTTTCATTGCCGTAGCCGATTTCGACCTGCGGCACCAAGGCGGCGTAGGGATCGCGCTTGAAGATCGGCTCGATGCGGTTGGCCTGGCTGCCGACACTGTCGATCGTGACGACCTTGGTGCCGTCTGACAGTTCGTCGATATTGTAGCCGACATCGGCATAGGTCGGCGGGAAGATCACGCCGCCCTCGCCTTCGACCGGCTGCAGTGTCTGCTTCAGGTGCAACGCCACCGGTCCCCGCTCGTCGTCGGACCATGTATTAAAATCCCGCTCCGTCACTTTCAAAGCCTCCGTCATGGCAACGCCTCCCGTTCCGCAAAGGTGACAACCTTGTTTTTGCCCGACATATCGAGCCTGAAGACGAATGTCCGGCATGGTACCGTGCTGACGCTTCCGCACAGCGCTGCCCGCGCCAGCATAGGTGAAAGCGGCACGCCCCACACCGCGTAGCGGACCTTCCGCGTCTCGAACTCGTCGGGCCGCGCGTGCTCAAGCCCCCAAGCTGCCAAGAACTCCACGACCGGAGACGATTCGACCTGATGGCCTTGGTCGTTCAATGAATAACCGGCGTCGATGGCCGTCCAAGCGCCGCGCGGATCGAAGTTGAAGCTGCCGCCCATCGGGGTGAGAACATCGAACGGATCCGCGATGAGCGCTTCCTTCTGTTCCTCCCAGAGCTGGCGTATGCCTTTGCTGCGGATGTCGCCGAGCGCTTTGTTTTTCTTCGGCTTCTCGCGAACCCCGGCCAGCATGGCGCGGGCGATGCCCTCGGCAGATCGGTTGCCGGCGTAAAGTTTGAAGCTGTTGCGGCTGGACCCGTCGGCCCAGTGGCCTAGTTCGATGACCGGATGATTGCCGCCGCCGAAGCGGATCGGCAGCGACATGCGGTCGCCCTTTGCCGCGGGAAACGTCATCGACGACTCGTCGTCGACCGGATGAGCAGATAAACCTTCAATAGCAGTGTCTTCGTCATCGTTGTTTCTCTGGGCAGCCTCGTCCGGCTTCATGTCATCATCGATAAAGCCTTTCGGGGCAATGCGATGCGGCGTGGCCGCCGCCAAGAATTCCAGTACAGTCGCAGCCGGATTTTCCGCGCCGTCTGCCTGAAGCCTGAAGACAACTTTCTCCGCATCCGACCAATCGAAGCCTCCCTTGGCGTTGCCGAGCAGCACATCGGCAGCCTCAAGGAAACCCATGCAGGCCAAAACCTGGCCAGGATTGTAAAGATCCACGGGGATCAGATGTTCAGACATCAAGCAGTCTCCACTGCCTCCGCTTTGCCGCTCTTCGCCTCGCCCAATTCGTCATTTTGGCGCGAAGCCATTTGATCGGCCGCGCGCAACAGCGATTCCCACCAGGCTAATCCCCACGGCCCCCATCTTTTCTGCAAACGCTGAAAGCGGAGCGTGACTTCCAATGCGCAAGCTCCGAGATCGGCGGCGGCTCCCTCGCAATTCTTCGCTGAAATCAGAGGCCGCGCGTTGCCGTGATGTGCAGCGACAAGGTGCAACAGCAAGTCGCGAAGGTCAGGCGATAATTTCTGAGAGTCCGGATTGTCCTTTAGCTTGAGCAGCGAACCGAATTCATGTCGGTAGCCGTCGAGCAGACGACGGATGAACTTTGTGGTCTTGGCATAGGCTTCGCCGCGAAGCGGGACGCCGAAGGCGAGCCGCCAGCGCCAGAAGTCCTTGCCCTCATCATGACAGCGCGCGCCGAGCCCGAGCACCTCCACATAATCGAGTGGAAGGTGAAGCGCCCGGCCGAAATCCTGGACGATGGCCTCGACCGCTTTCCTGTGATCCTTCAGGAGCTGGGGGCGCCTGGAAACGGCACGCGTATCCTCGTTCTCGGACTGTCCCTGGCGCTCCTCCACAATGAGCCAGGAAATTTCCTCGCCGTCCTGGTTCCTCTCCGTTGCGAAGCGATGGGCCGGTTTCCATCCCGGTTCGGCGGTTAGCTTGGCGTCGTTCGCTACGCGCACACGGAATGGACGGTGCTCCCAGGCATCGTCGGCGTCCATTACCGATGGCGCTTCATCTTCGTCGTCGCTCAGCATGCCATTTTTTTCCAGTCCACCGAGGTCGGCTGCGACGACTAGGGTGCGCCCGATCAGGCTGTCGATAAACGCCTTCCTTTCGCGCTCCTTGTTCTTGCTACCGAGTTCGGCAAGCTGACCAAGCATTCGTTCCCCGTCCTTCTCCAACTCGTCCTTGACGTTCAGAATCAAGAGAACGACACGGTCTTTCCCGAACGGGTCGGCTTCATTAGCTTTTTGACGTTTCTCAGCCTCCGCTTGGGCCACCTTGACCCGCTTGAACAGCCATTCGGCAACACGCCTGGTTTCCGTCTCGAGAATCTCGCTGAGATGCGGCGGGGCAGCGTCGAAAAATTCGTTGATCTCCTTTGGCGGAGTTGGCATCGTCCTGCCATTCTGGATGCGCACCGGCAAATGGCTGCGCCATACGATAGTAGTTTGCGGCTCTTGGTCCTTGTCCCACCCGCGCAGCCACGGCTGGATGTCTGGACGCCCGGTGTGCTCCTGAAGGGACGTCATCGACCATGCATCAACAAGCGCGCGGTTGAGCGCCGGCCGCAACGGCTCCGGAGTCTGCGCGCATCGAAGTACATCGGCGTTCACCGGATTTGCCTTGAGCCTTAAGATCGCGGCGGGGCTCGCATCCCGCCCGCCACCCGCCAACGCCGGCAAGAGATCGAACGGCGCGCGCAACCGCTTCACTCTGTCCGCCCACGGCTCGGTCTCTTTCTTGTCTTCCTTTGACGGCAGCGCGATCACCTCGATCTGCGATTGTTTGCCCCCACGGCGGTTGACGCGGCCAAGCCGCTGCACCATCCGTTCCCATTCGACCAGGTCGCACACGATGTGGTCGGCGTCGAGATCAACGCCGACTTCGCCGGCCGCAGTGGCGATAAGGAAAGCCGTTGTTGAAGCCTCAGTTGGGCCTTCGATGAACCCATGCCGTTTGAGCCAATCAAATAACTGCTCGCGCTCATGCACCCGCCGCTGGCCGACCAACAGTTCAGACGGCACCCCATCCTTCTTCAGGTATTTGTCGACTGCGGTCTTGACCTTTTCCGCGTCGCCGCGTCCGTGGCAATAGACGAGCACTCGCGCCGGCTTTGATATGCCCAAAGCGCAGGCGCGTTGCGCGAGTTCATCCACGAGTGAAGTCTTGCCATCAAAGGTATCGCGGATCGCCAGTTCTTTCGTCGCTCCGAGTCGTTGGAGAACAGTGGGATGGTGCTCGTCATCGGCATCAAGGTGGAACACCGCGTCGCCTTCGGCCTTCTCCATGGTTTCGCCTTCACGGTCCAGAGCAACTTCTTGCCGTCCGGTAGCCGACAGCGACATCAGCCGCAAACAAGGTACGATCTTGCGATCTTCAGGCGAGCGCGGCCCGTATTGATTGGCGTCGTCGCGGGCGATTGTATTCAACAGGGCTTCGAATGGCAGGACCAGGTGAGCCTCGTCGAGCACTGCAAGCGTATCGGCGCCAAGCAAGCCCGCATGATAGGGCCGCATCTTAGGCGACACGCCGTAACCGGAGAACAGCAGCCTTGAGCCGATCATGTCGACGGTGCCGACAATGATTGCAGGAGCGGTTGGATTGGCAAGCCACTCTTGATTGTCAAGATGCCGGCCGCGCAAGGTGCTCAGCCGCAGGCTCGCGTCGCCCGACTTGCGCTTGATCGCGTCAGCGATCGTGGTCGCCTGGTCGACGACCACACGCCGATCGACCACATAGACGAGGCGGCGTGGAACGGGTGCGCCGGCCTTCAGGGCGAGGTACCAGATCGCCATCACGGATGTTTTGCCGAGACCGGTCGGCAGATCGACTGCTGAAGGCAGCCGCCCGGAAATGAATTCCCGGAACAGCCGCGCCTGCCACGGAAACGGCGGGTTGCCTGTCAGCGCACGGAAGCTCTCGTCGAAGAACGCGCGGTCGTCCATTGCCCAGCGCCTTTAACCTTACCATAACCCCAAGTTGTAGCAGCCAATTTCGCCCCAGGCCATCCCGAATCGGCTACAAGGATGCCTCAGGAAAGGCGATTCGCAAACTTTCTATGAGAGTATGTACTTGATGGTTCATAAAACTAGACTGATCTCGGCGGCCGAGTCAAGCGCTACCGACCCAGGCGCGGGAAACATCGCGTCCGCCCCGGCGCAGCTGCGCTGGTCCATCGAGCGCCGGCTCGCCTTCATCGAGGAGCGGCTGTTCTGGGTCGGCGAGGTCAACCGCGCCGACTTGATGCGCCGTTTTGGCGTTTCGCTCGGCCAAGCCTCGGCCGACATTGCGCGCTATCTCGCCCGCGCCCCCGAAGGCGTCGTCTACGACAAGAAGGCCAAGCGCTATATCGCCGATGCGGGCTTCAAGCCCGCGCTCGCGCCGCCCGACGCCGCACGTTTCTTGAGCGAGCTGCGGCTGGTCGAGGCCGGGCTATTGCCGGTCGAGGATACGCTGCTCGGTGCGACGCCGCCGTTCGCAGCGACGCTGGTGCCCGAGCGGCGGATCGATCCATTCATATTGCGCGCCGTGCTCGGCGCCATGCGCAAGGGGTCCGTGCTCGAGACCCTCTATCAATCGATGAGCCGGCCGCAGCCGACGCGGCGGCTGATCGAGCCGCACGCGCTCGCCTATGACGGCTTCCGCTGGCACGCCCGGGCGTTCGACCGCGAGACGGGCGAGTTCCGCGACTTCGTGCTCGGCCGCATCAGCCGGCCGAAGATTGGCGCACCGGCGCAGTCCAAGCCGCATGACGATCGCGACTGGTTCGAGATTGTCGCGCTGAAGATCGCACCGCATCCGCGCTTGACGCCGGCGCAAGCCAAGGCCATCGCGCTCGATTACGGGATCGGCAAGGCATCGGCGACGATTAGGGTGCGCCGCGCCCTCATGTTCTACGCATTGCGCCGCCTCGGCCTCGACCTGCCGCCCGACACGCGGCCCCCGCAGGAGCAGCACATCGTGCTGATCAACCGCGCTGAAATCGGTTCATTGGGCGCCCGGGCGATTTTCACCTGAGCCGTCCTATCGCC
>JASHSE010000505.1 GCA_030036975.1 Xanthobacteraceae bacterium
GTGACGACCTGGGATTATGCCGACGCCCAGCATTACACCCATGACGAAATCTCGACCGACAAGCGCAATCCGACGGTCAACGCCAACGGCCTGATCTTCGGCTCGCCGGAATATTCGACCGACAATATTCCGATCCTCGATCCGGTGAAGAACACGGCGACCAAATTCCACGCCCCGGTGCGCGACAAGGACATGCCGTATATGCTCGGCCCGGGCAACGCCGCGGACCTAAAGCCGATGGCGCCCTCGGCGTATTGGGGCACCGAGCAGATCTGGGACACCCATATCAACAATCACAATTCCATGTTCGACGGCGAAGGCCGCTTGTGGCTCGCCGCGGCGGTGCGCGGCGTCGAGGATCCGGATTTCTGCGGGCCAAATTCCGATTTGCCATCGGCGAAATTGTTCCCGCTCAAGGCCAGCCACCGCGAGTTGGCGATGCTCGATCCGAAGACGATGAAGTACACGTTCATCGATACGTGCTTCGGCACCCACCACCTGCAATTCGGCTTCGACAAGGACAACACGCTGTGGACCTCGAGCGGCGGCGGCGGCGGCGTGGTCGGCTGGCTCGATACCAAAAAATTCCTGGCGACCGGCGATGCCGCCCATTCGCAGGGCTGGACGGCGCTGATCGTCGACACCGCGGGACTCGGCAAGCGCACCGCCGATACGCCCTATACCGAGCCCGGCAAGCCGCTCGAGCCCGGCAAGGACATGCGCATCGGCCAGGTGTTTTATGCGGTGATGCCGAGCCCGGTGGACGGCACGGTGTGGGGCACGCTGCGCGGCAACCCGGGCGCGATCGTGCGGCTTGATCCCGGGCCGAACCCGCCGGCGACCGCGCTTGCTGAAATCTATAAGGTGCCGCTGCCCGGTTTCGGTCCGCGCGGCGGCGATATCGACTCCCATGGCGTCGTCTGGGTGTCGCTGGCGAGCGGCCATCTCGGCAGCTTCGACCGCCGCAAATGCAAAGGCCCGCTCAACGGCCCGAAAGCGACCGGCGACCAATGTCCGGAAGGCTGGTCGTTCTACAAATATCCGGGCCCGGGCTTCGTCGGCATCGGTGACAACAGCGCCGAGTCGAGCTATTACACCTGGGTCGACCAGCACAACACGTTCGGGCTCGGCAACGATGTGCCGATTTCCACCGGCAATCTCAACGACGGCCTGATCGCGTTTGCCGGCGGCAAGATGATCACCCTCAAGGTGCCGTACCCGACCGGCTTCTATGCCAAAAATCTCGACGGTCGCATCGACGATCCGAGCGCCGGCTGGCAAGGCCGCGGCCTGTGGACCTCGAGCGGCGACCGCGTGCCCTGGCAGCAGGAAGGCGGCAAAGGCATGACCCCGATGATCGTGCACTTCCAGCTGCGGCCCTCGCCGCTGGCCGATTGAGGCGTGCTCCGGACAATCAGAATGAGTTATGATGGCCGGGCTTTGTCCCGGCCATCGGCGTGTTTAATGTCTGCTCTATGCCAATGGCATGTGACGATGGCTCACACCATTAACCTCATCCTGAGGTGCGAGCGGAGCGAGCCTCGAAGGATGTAGGCCGGGGCGCCGGGGCGCCGGGGCCTGCATCCTTCGAGGCTCGGCGCGGAGCTTGTCATCGGGCCGGCCGAAGGCCGGACCCGTTGGCGCCGAACACCTCAGGATGAGGATCACTGTTAGGTGCGTCTGCCAATCAAGTGAAAGCCCCGCCATGAATTGCGAAAGCCCGCTGCTCACCGACCTTTATCAGCTCAACATGATGCAGGCCTACCTGGATCGTGGCGAGACGCAGACCGCGGTGTTCGAGTTTTTCGCCCGCACACTGCCGGCGCGGCGCGGATTTTTATTGGCGGCCGGACTCGAACAGGCGCTCGATTACCTGGAGAGCCTGCGCTTCTCCGCGTCCGACCTCGACTGGCTTAAGAGCACCGGCCGCTTCAAGGCCAACCTGCTCGACTATCTGCGCGGTTTCCGTTTCGACGGTGACGTGCACGCCATGGCGGAGGGCACCGCCTTCTTCGCCGGCGAGCCGATCCTGCGCGTCACCGCGCCGTTGCCGGCGGGGCAGTTTGTCGAGACCCGGCTCATCAACATCCTGCACTATCAGTCGCTGATCGCCGCCAAGGCGGCGCGCTGCGTGCTGGCGGCGCCGGGAAAAGTCTTGGTCGATTTCGGTTTCCGCCGCGCCCACGGCGCCGAAGCCGGATTATTGGCGGCGCGTGCCAGCTACATCGCCGGCTTTGCCGGCACCGCGACCGTGCTGGCCGGGCAAAAATTCGGCCTGCCGCTTTACGGCACCATGGCGCATTCGTTCATCGAATCGTTCGACGACGAGATTTTGGCGTTCGAGAGCTTTGCCCGTTCGCGGCCCGACAATCTGGTGCTGCTGCTCGACACCTACGACACCGAGGCGGCGGCGCACAAAGTCGTGGCGCTGGCGCCGAAGCTCAAAGCCGCCGGCATCGCGATCCGCGCGGTGCGGCTCGACAGCGGCGATCTCGTCGCACTGGCGAAAAGCGTGCGGAAGATTCTCGACGCCGGCGGCCTCGCCGAGGTGACGATTTTTGCCAGCGGCGGTCTCGACGAGGATGCGCTTGCCGAGTTCGCGCGACACAACGCACCGATCGACGGCTTCGGCATCGGTACCAGCTTGACCACGTCGGCCGACGTGCCGGCCGTCGATTGCGTCTACAAGCTGCAGGAATATGCCGGCCTGGCGCGGCGCAAGCGTTCCGTGCAGAAAGCGACCTGGCCCGGCCGCAAGCAGGTGTGGCGGCGCTATGGCGCCGACGGCCGCATGCGCGGCGACGTCCTGGCGCGCGAAGGCCACGACAAGGACGGCGAAGCGCTGCTGCATCCCGTCATGCAGAACGGCCAGCGCGTGCGCCCGCCCGAAGCGCTCGACGCGATCAAGCGCCGCGCCCGCGGCGCGCTCGAGCGCCTGCCCGAACCCTTGCGCCGGCTTCACCCGGACGCGACATATCCGGTCGAGATCGCTCCCGAACTGGTGGCGCTCGCCGCCGAGGTCGACCGCCGCCAGCAATCGCACGGAGCGTCGGCGGGATAAACGCATGAACGAAGACGCGCGGTTCGGCGACGACGGCGTGCTCATCATCGTCGACGTGCAGAACGATTTTTGTCTCGGCGGAGCGCTGGAGGTACCGCAGGGCGACGAGATCATTCCGATCGTCAACGGGCTTGCAGCGCGGTTCCGCAACGTGGTGCTGACCCAGGACTGGCATCCCCACGGCCATTCGTCGTTCGCGTCGTCGCACCCGGAAAGAAAACCGTTCGACACGATTACGGCGCCGTACGGGCCGCAGGTGCTGTGGCCCGATCACTGCGTGCAGGACACGCCAGGCGCCGCGTTTCATCCGGCGCTGCGCGCGCCGCACGCCGCGCTCGTGCTGCGCAAAGGCTTTCGCCCGACAATCGATTCCTACTCGGCATTCTACGAAAATGACCGCAAGACGCCGACCGGGCTCACCGGTTACTTGCGCGAGCGCGGACTGATCCGGTTGTTCCTGGCCGGCCTCGCCTTCGACTTTTGCGTCCGCTATTCGGCGGAGGATGCCCGCCGCGAGGGCTTTGATGCCTTCGTGATCGAAGATGCCTGCCGTGGCATCGACATCGCGGACTCTGTTGCCGCAACGCGTAAAAGCCTCGCCACGATTGGCGTGCCGTGCGTCAACACGCACGAATTTGCATGATTTTGCAACAACTTGACCTTGCCTGACTCCGCGTGCGGCAACACAGCGCAGTTGTGTGCAATGCACAAAATCCCTTGACTCGGCGTTGAATCCTGCGGAAGGTCATGGAACCTTTAAATTGGACTAAACTCATTCATGCGCCAACCTGCGGCCGCCGCCCCGAATTCGGGCCTGCCATCGCTGATGATGCCCTGCCCGGGTTGCGCCGGCCGCATGGTCTATCAGGGCCGCCGCATCGTCGCCGCCGACCTCGAAGACACCGTCTATGCTTGCCGCAACTGCGGCGCCGAACTTGTTCGCACCTGCGTGCGGAGCGCGAAATCGGGAAAGACCAAGCCGGCTGCAGCCGCCTGATCCGTTTCACTTTCCGCTCGTTCCCGCGAAAGCGGGGACCCAGTCCTTTTATCCTCTGGCTTCCGTTTTAGCCTCTGGATTCCCGCTTGCGCGGGAATGAGCGGGACGTGCGGTCCTACGCCACCATCTGTCCCATTTGCAGCCCCATTTGCCCGAGCACCGCGCGACCGAGCAGTCCGAACGGGTTGGCGAGCGTCTCCAGCATCTCGAAGTGATTGTAACCCTCGCCGACGAGAAGTTCGACCGGCTTGCCTGCCGCCTTCACGGCGGCCGCAAAGTCGCGGCTCTGCCGCTGAAACTCCGGCGTCTCATAGGTGCCGTGGCTGAGCACGAGCGGCGTATGCAAGCGGTCGAGATGCCGGATGGCGGAGAGTTCCTGCTCCATCGCATCGGTGAACGTGACGTATTTGGAGCGCTTCGACAGCCGCACCGGTTTGAGATCGTACATGCCGCTCGACAACGTCGCACCTTTGAGAATGTCGCGCGGCAGGCCGTCCGCGGCCCAATCGTGGGTGACGGCGCAGCCGGACAGGTGCGAGCCCGAAGAATGCGAGATCAGGTGCAGCCGGCCGCGGTCGCCGCCGAATTTTTCGGCGTTGCGATAGACCCAGCCGACGGCGCGGCACACCTGCTCGACCATCGGGAACAGGCTGCCGCCAGCGCTATCGACGTTGGTAAAGTCGAGCACCACGAAATGCGCGCCGACGTGCACGAACGGTTCGGCAAGATACGTGAATTCAGACGCCGCGCCGTTGCGCCAGGCGCCGCCATGCACGAAAATTCCGACCGGCGCGTTCGCCTTATTGGTGCGATAAACGTCCAAGCCTTCGATCAGCGTCGGCCCATAAGCGTGGCGTTCCGGCTTGCCGATGCGCCTGAGCGCCGCGGCGCTGTTCGCCAGCCGCCGCTTGCCGAGTTGCTCGCGGTTCGGCGCATAGACGATCTGGTCATAGGCGTCGTCGAGTTCCTGCTGGTCCATGCCGAGCCAGACGATCGGGCCTTTGGCTCTCGCGGCGGCAGTCGCAGTCATCGTGTTCATTGTTATTTGAACCTCAACGTTGTCATGCTCCGCGAATGTGGAGCGGCAGGTATTCTGCATATTAGAGCATGATGATTTTTGGCTCAATAAACGCGATTCGTCATGGCGAGCGTAGGCGGGTCGCTCGCAATGACGATCGAGTGTACCGACCTAAGATCACCACACGCGCTATCCGAGATTCAGTTCCTTGAAAAAATCGTTGCCCTTGTCGTCGATGACGATGAAGGCCGGGAAATCGACCACCTCGATGCGCCAGATCGCCTCCATGCCGAGCTCCGGATATTCGAGGCACTCGACCTTCTTGATGCAATGCTCGGCGAGATTGGCGGCGGCGCCGCCGATCGAGGCGAGATAGAAGCCGCCGTGTTTCCGGCACGCCTCGCGCACCGCCGGCGAGCGGTTGCCCTTGGCGAGCATCACCATGGAGCCGCCACTGGCCTGAAAATCGGCGACGAACGAATCCATGCGGCCGGCCGTGGTCGGCCCGAACGCGCCCGCGGCGTAGCCCTCCGGCGTCTTCGCCGGGCCGGCGTAATAGACCGGATGGTTCTTGAAATAATCCGGCAAGCCCTCGCCGCGCTCGAGCCGCTCGCGCAGCTTGGCGTGGGCGAGGTCGCGTGCCACGATCATCGGGCCGGTCAGCGACAGCCGGGTCTTGATTGGATGCCTGGTGAGCTGCGCCAGAATCTCCGGCATCGGCTTGTTGAGGTCGATCTTCACCACCTCGCCGCCGAGTTTTGCGGCGTCGACTTCCGGCAGATATTTGGCCGGATTGCGCTCCAGCTCTTCCAAAAAAACGCCGTCGCGCGTGATCTTGCCGAGCGCCTGGCGGTCGGCCGAGCACGACACGCCGAGCCCGATCGGCAGCGAGGCGCCGTGGCGCGGCAGCCGGATCACGCGCACGTCGTGGCAGAAATATTTGCCGCCGAACTGCGCACCGACGCCGAGCGATTGCGTCATTCTCTGGATTTCCGCTTCCATGGCGCGGTCGCGGAAGGCGTGGCCGTCCTCGGAGCCGCGCTCCGGCAGCGCGTCGTAATATTTGCAGGAGGCGAGCTTCACCGTCTTCATGGTCAGCTCGGCCGAGGTGCCGCCGATGACGATGGCGAGATGGTAGGGCGGGCACGCCGCGGTGCCGAGGGTGAGCACCTTCTCCCTGAGAAACGCCGAAAGGCGGTCGCGGGTGAGGATCGACGGCGTCGCCTGGAACAGAAACGATTTGTTGGCCGAGCCGCCGCCTTTGGCGATGAACAGAAACTTGTAGGCGTCCTCGGCATCGCCGGCGCCTGCGCAAAAAATCTCGACCTGCGCCGGCATGTTGGAGCGCGTGTTCTTCTCCTCGAACATGGACAGCGGCGCAAGCTGCGAATAGCGCAGATTGCGCGTCAGATAGGCATCGCGCGCGCCTTCGGCGAGCGCCGCCTCGTCGTCGCCGGCGGTCCAGATGAGCCGGCCCTTCTTGCCCATGATGATCGCGGTGCCGGTGTCCTGGCACATCGGCAGCACGCCGCCCGCCGCGATATTGGCGTTCTTGAGAAAATCGTAGGCGACGAACTTGTCGTTATCCGACGCTTCCGGATCTTCGACGATGGCCTTGAGGCTTTTGAGATGCGCAGGACGGAGCAGATGATTGATGTCGGTGAACGCCGCCTCGGCCAGCGCCCGCAACGCCTCGCGGGGGACGACCACGACGTCCTCGCCCAGCACGCGCTCCGTGCGCAGCCCCTCGGCCGCGATCCTGCGGTACGGCGCCTCGTCCTTGCCGACCGGGAAGAGAGGGGTGTGCTTGTAGGGGAGAGTCGGGTGGGTGGTCAGGGAGGTGTTCATGGCATACCCTTGGTCCACTTATCTCTCCGGTTGGGATGATGAAAGTGCGAATCACACGTTCGGTGCATTAATAGCGGCGAATAGTCTCCGGCCGAGATCGGCGAACACGTTGCCGCTACCCTTCGTCGCCCGTATCCTTGTCTTGCGCATGTCAGTTCAGCCTCTCTGCGTCATACGCGGGCTTGACCCGCGTATCCATGCTGAATGGCCGCCTGGCAGAGCGGGACCGGATGTTTGTCCAAGCTCAATATCAGCATGGATTGCCGGATCAAGTCCGGCAATGACGGAGAATCACAACCATGCCAGAAACTCCGCCACCGTCAGTCCCGCCTGCGCGATGATGGCCCGCAAGGTGCCGCGCTTGAGGTCGCCGCTGTGCACCGGCACCGTCACCTTGCGCGCCGGATCGGCCGCATGAATGAGCCGACAATGGCTGCCAGACGTACGGGAAACTGAAAAGCCTGCGCGCTAGAGTGCACGGATCACTTGGCGCGCCGTCAGCGCCGGCAGCCGCTCGTTCATGCAGCGGGCGTGATGGTGATTTCGCGAATGCGGGGCGGGCCGCCCGTCGGAACGGGCTCGCCGCGCGCGGCGCAGTCGGCGATGACAAGCTTGATGGCGTCTTCCGCCATGGCCAGCGCTTCCCGCTCGTCCTTGCCGTAGGTGACGATCTCGGGAATTGCCGGAACGCGGACGGTGAAGCCACCCTCCGCCTCGGGTTCGAGCACGACGGCGAACGTGCGTTTTTCACTCACGAGCAGATCTCCGAGACTTTGCCTTAATGTAGCATGTGCCACGCAAATGCGTAGGCATTATTATGGAGTGTCTGGCGTCACTCAGCACATTCGCGACCGCCTACCCGACCAAGAGGAGCCGCTTATGCCGACTTTCAAGCTGCCGCTGTCCGGCGATGTCGTGCAATCGATCAATCCGTTCACCGCGTTCATGACCGGCGGCCAGTTCGGGCTCGTCAACATCAATCTCGGCCAGTCGAGCGAGCCTAAGGTGGAGGCCGACGTGCTGTCCGACGTCGCCACGTACGGCAAGCAGCTCGGCCGCATCGGCGACGCGCTGATCGTGCTGCTCGCGCATTTCCATCCGCGCACGCCGCTGACCGCGCAGGAGAGCGCGGCGATCGATGCGCTCAAGGACATGCTGCAAAAAATCGCCGACGTGAAGGAGCAGCACGAAAGGCCGGCGCTGCGTCCGCGCCCCGCCAAGCCCGCTGCTTAGCGGCGAGACGTAGAGTGGGCAAAGCGAAGCGTGCCCACGCGGCTGGAATCAGGGCGTGCATCGCGTGCCCCACGCGGCTGGAATCACAGTGCGGCGCGTGGGCACGGCGCTGAGCTTGTCATCGGGCCGCGCTTCGCGCGGACCCGTTGGCGCCTTTGCCCGCCCTAGGGCATCGGCGCCCTACGGCACCGTGCAGTCGCGCGAGACCTGCGCGATGCCGCCGGCGGCGTTCACGCGCATCGAGTAGGTCTGCTTGGCCGCGGCGCCGCTTCCGGCTGCGCCGAGCGTCATGATCGTGTGGCCGAGCGACGAGCCTTTCGCGCCGGTGACGTTGGCGAAGATTTCACAGCGCAGCCGCTTGTCGCAGGTATTGGCGATGACGATGACATAGATGACGGCTCTGCCGATGGTGACGTAGTCGCCGGTTTCCTGCAGGCATGCCTGCAGGTCGCCGGCGCCCGGCGCGGCGGGCAATTGTTGCGCGGGCGCTGCAGCGGCGGCGCCGGGCAGCGGATTTGGCGGCAGCGCCGAGGCTCTCGCCAGCTGCTGAGCCGCAGCCGCAGCCAGACACAAAGCGCCCGCCAGCAGCAGTTTCAGTGCGGACATCGTACGCACGGACTCTTCCCGATCAGCATCGGCCAGCCATTGGTCGCCCGATCGGATCGGCTGGTTCATGCGCCGGTGCTCATACCCACTTGGCCGCCCGTTTCTCCGCGAACGACGCGAGCCCCTCGGCCGCTTCGGCAGATTGGCGCTTATCGGCGTGCAGCCCGGCAAGACGTGTAAAGGCGGCTTCGTCGAGATCACCCCACGTGGATTCGAGGCTGAGCGCCTTGGTCTGGTCGCGGTTGGTCCGCACCCGTCGTGACACCCATCAACGCACAGGCCAGGCGGTTCTTCGCCGTCGTTTGCCGCACCACGTTGTTGGCCTTCTGCGACTTGAACCGGGAGGGAGTCGAGCCCTCTGGATCGCTGCGAAAGGTTTCATCTCGTTTGACGATCATCCTCCTTTCCTGCTCATTTGACGCTACCGGATATCGCTTCGCTCGATCCGGGCTACATACCATATCGGAGTCAACATTGAGCGAAAACATCGTCCCCCATCCCGAGCTCCGCCGCTTCATCCGCGAGGTGCTCGCCGCACAAGGCGCGAGGGAGAGCGACGCCGGCGCGGTCGCCGACGGTTTGGTGTGGGCCAACCTGCGCGGCGTCGACGGCCACGGCGTGTCGCGGCTGCCGAATTATCTGAACATCATCAAGCGCGGCGAGATCAACTTAAAGGCACAGCCGAAACTGACGCACGACCGCCCGGCAAGCTTCGTGCTCGACAGCTTCTTCGGCTTCGGCCCGGTCGCCTGCATGGCGGCCGCTTCGCTCGCGGTCGAGCGCGCCAACAAAATCGGCGTCTGCTACGGCCTCGTCCGCGAGACCACCCACACCGGCGCCATCGGCCGCTACGCGCAATGGATCGCGCGGCAGAATTGCGCCGCGCTGGTGCTCGGCGCCGGCCCGGCGCTGATGGCCTATCACGGCGCGCGCGTGCGCAGCATGGCGACGAGCCCGATCGCGATCGCGGTGCCGGCCGGCGCCGGCGGCGCCGGCGGCGGCGGCGTGCGGCTCCTCGACATGGCGACCAGCACCATCTCCAACGGCAAAATCTTGCAGGCCAAGCAGACCGGCGCGAAGCTGCCGGAAAACACCGTGCTCAGCGCCGGCGGCGAGCCGACCACCGACCCGAACAAGGCCGAGATTTTGTTACCGCTCGGCGGCCCGAAAGGCTCCGGCCTCGGCTTCATGTTCGAAATGCTGACCAGCATCTTGGCCGCCGCGCCGATCCAGTCGCGCGCGCTCGGCCCCGAGCAACGCAAGCGCCACGTCGCCAATCTCGCCATGCTGGCGATCGATATCGCAAGCTTCCGCCCCCTCGCCGATTTCGCAACCGACGCCGCCGCGCTCGGCGCCATCGTCAAAGCGCTGCCGCGCCAATCGGGCTTCGACGAGATCACGCTGCCCGGCGAGCGCTCCAACCGCACCGAAGTTGCGCGCAAAAAAACCGGCATCCCGATCCCGGCGAAGCTGTGGAGCGACCTGGAGCGGATCGCGCAGGCGAATGGGGTGACAATGCCGGCAGTTTTACAGAACACGTAGCCCGGATGAGCGAAGCGATATCCGGGAGCTGACTCGCGGCACTAGGCTAGCCCCGCATATCGCTTCGCTCATGCGGGCTACGGCACTGCGGCGGCCTCGCTCAACCGGTTTTGCGCAAGAGCGGCGACTTGTAGTCACCGGCCGGCGTGTGGAACGCCACGTTGAAGCGGTTCCAGCCGTTGATCGCGACAATCGCCAGCGTGAGCTGCGTCAATTCAGCTTCGCTGAACTCCCCGCTTGCCATGTCGTAGACCGCATTCGAAACCTGCTGATCGTCGAGCTTGGTGACCGCCTCGGCCCATGCCAGCGCGGCGCGTTCCCGCTTGCTGTAGAGATGCTCCGCCTCGCGCCACGCGCTGATCATATAGAGGCGCTGCTCGCTCTCGCCGCGCGCGCGCAGGTCCTTCGAATGCATGTCGAGGCAATAGGCGCAGCCGTTGATTTGCGACACGCGATAGTCGACCAGCTCGACGAGCTGCGGCGGAAGCCCCGTCTTTTCAACGGCCTGGGTGAGCACCAGCATCGCTTTCCTAGCATCGGGATAAGCCTCGGCATATCGGATGCGCTCTTGCATGGAAGCCTCCTATGTTTCGCAGCCCTGCTCGGCGCGGTGAACGCCGCAGCGGCATGGGGAGAACGAACGCTGGCCGGCTCGATTTCCCAATCTGCCGTGATCGTGAAATCCAAATTGTCGCAGTGCCCGGGTGCTGCGAAGGCCTTCACCTAGCTCGCTTCTTTCGCTACCAATAGGTGTAGCCACTAATCTTGTGTTGGAGGCCGACCATGACCATCAAGACCCGGTGGGATCGCGACGGATCGTTGATCGTGACGTGCGGTAAGGACGAACTTGTTGTCACTGCAGTGGGATTCGTTTCGAGAAACGTGACCGCAAGGAAGAAAACAAGCTCGTCAAGCAAAGGCGGCTCCGGCCAAAATTTGTTTCTGCGGACAATAACACCTGGAAAGCCGGGTTTCGTTTGCAACATCATGGAGCAAACGCCCAAGATCAATTTTCCGACTGTCCGAACGTTCGAAGAGCTCAAGGGCTTGGTGACCAAAATAGACGCCGCCTCTTTGAAAAACGAAGTGATGATGATTTGGGATTCGGATGAGGCAATACCGTTCGGGCCAGTGAACAAGATGATTGAGACGGAATTGTCCCGGCCGCTCGATATCATGCTCTTTCCGCCATCTGTTCGGCGACTGCCAAAATGACAGAGCAGAGCACTGGACCGACAGACCAACTTGCGTCTGCGCGTGCAAATCTGCGGGACACGATAAAATGGCTAATTACTGCGCTGGCCGCGCTGGCCGCAGCTGTGCTTGGCAGCAGCCCGCTGACAGCATTCGGCACGCTCGCACCGGGTTGGCGCCTTTACTTGGCTGTTGGCTCGGGCTTTATCGGCCTGATGCTTCTGTTGGGAGCCATCTATATCGCTTTTCGACTTCTTGTTTGGAAACCGTTTTTCGTCGCGGAGATTGCAGCTGACCAAAAGCTTCGTCAATTCATTGGGCAACATGCCGCAGATTTGCTGCCCGCAGAATTTCCAAAGCTCGACGAATTCTTACGGGCGCGGGATGAGGCGAGAGCGACCCTTCGGGCCACCGCTACGGACGCTAAGAATCCGCTCCGTGCCAAGGCGGCAGAGTTCATTAAGCTGAGCGATCCCTATGTAGAACAGCTGATTAGCCTGGCATATTTCGAACGCCTCCGGACCGATTTAATTGCCAAAAGCCGCATTCTGTTCGGTTTGATCATTTGCGCCGTCATTGCACTCGGTACATTTGCCTGGGCTGCAAACCCGACAGGCAAAACAGTTGAAACCGAGCATAGGAGTTCGATTGGACACTAAAGCAACTGCACCCTGGATTGCGGGAGCGCAATCCGGGAGCGGCGATCAAGCTTGAACATCGCCCGGATCGCGCGTGGCGCGATCGGGGCGAGGGTTCTTGCGAATCATGACCGAGTGCTTGGCGATGCTTCGCGTCGATCGCGAAAGCCGAAATAAAAAAACGCCATAGAATCAACGGCCGTTTTGCTTTTGATGGAAAAATGTTGACAAGCCCCGCGAACCCACTAAATGGGCGCGCCGTCTCGCTCGGTCCAAGGACGCCGGCCGGTCACTCCGGCTGGCGGAGCGAGAGCGGTTCCCGCGGGCAGGG
>JASHSE010000506.1 GCA_030036975.1 Xanthobacteraceae bacterium
ATTGGGGCAGCGGTGGAGCAGAGCCGACTGGTGTAGTATCGATCAGCCTGGGCGCTCTGGATCGCCGCATCGTTTCATATCGCCAAGACTCATATCACCAAGACAAAGGGGAGGATCGTCATGATCTACGAACTGCGCATCTATCGCACCGTGCCGGGCCGGCTGCCGGCTTTGCTGCAGCGTTTCGAGAAGGTGACGCTGAAGCTATGGGACAAGCACGGCATCCGGCAGGCCGGCTTCTGGACGACGCTGATCGGCGATTCCAATCAGGAACTGACTTATTTGCTGGCTTGGGAATCGCTCGCCGAGCGCGAGCAGAAGTGGAACGCGTTCATGGCCGATCCGGCCTGGATCTCGGCGCGTGCCGACAGCGAAAAAGACGGCCCGATCCTGCGGAACGCGCACAACCAGATTTTGCAGCCGACGGCGTTCTCGGCGGTCAAGTGACGCCGGCGTTGACCTCGCGCCGCGCGGCTAGCATGGTCGGGCGGCGAGGGCGCTCATGACTGCAAATCCCATCGTCGGTGTCGGCAAGGTCCGCTTCGGCAACAAGCTGCCGTTGGCGCTGATTGCCGGGCCATGCGCGCTGGAGAGCTGCGCGCATGCCTTCGAAATGGCCGCGGCACTCAAGGAGATTGCAGCGCGGCTCAACGTCGGCTTGGTCTATAAAACCTCGTTCGACAAGGCTAACCGCACCAGCGCCAAAAGCGCCCGCGGCATCGGCCTCGACAAGGCGCTCGCGATCTTCGCCGAATTACGCGAAAAGCTCGGCGTGCCGGTGCTCACCGACGTGCATGAGCCGGCGCAGTGCGCGGCGGTCGCCGAGGTCGTCGACGTTTTGCAAATACCGGCCTTCCTGTGCCGGCAGACCGATCTTCTGACCGCGGCGGCAAAAACCGGGCGCACGATCAACGTCAAGAAAGGCCAGTTTCTCGCGCCCTGGGACATGAGCAACGTCGTGGAAAAGATCACCGCTGCCGGCAATCACAATGTGCTGGTGACCGAGCGCGGCGTGACGTTTGGTTACAACACGCTGGTCTCTGACATGCGCGCGCTGCCGATTTTGGCCGAAAAGACTGGAGCGCCGGTGATCTTCGATGCGACCCATTCGGTGCAGCAGCCGGGCGGGCAGGGCGCTTCATCGGGCGGCGAGCGCGAATTCGTGCCGGTGCTGGCGCGCGCGGCCGTGGCGGTCGGCGTCGCCGGCTTGTTCATTGAGACCCATCAGGACCCGGCCAAGGCGCCGTCCGATGGGCCGAACATGATTGCGCTCAAGGACATGGAGCCGCTGCTTGAGCGTCTGTTGCAATTCGATAAGCTGGCCAAAAGCGGATAGGGCGCTTCACTCGTTCATCAGATGAATGGCGTTGGGCGCGACCGCAGCCATGACCGGAGCATCTGGGCCGAGCTTCATCGCCTGCCATTGCGGTGCAAGCAAATAAGCCTTGAGCGCAAAGCCGCAATCGATCTGCACCGCGACCAACGGTCCGATAGTGCGTGAGCCGACGACGCGCCCTTGCAGCCGATTGACGGCGCCAGGCGGTTCGGAAGCGATGCCGGCCCTTGAGAGCGTCACATCCTCGGCTCGAATTGCCAGCAACAAGGAAGCTCCAGGATTAACGGCATTCGGCGGCCCGGCGGCGCGCAGCGTGCGTTCGCCGACTGCGAGCGTGAAAACGCCGTCCGATTGCGCGATAAGCTGGCCCGGCAGAATATTCTGGACGCCGACGAACCGTGCCACAAATGAATTGGCCGGCTTCCTGAAAATCTCCGCCGCCGAGCCGCTCTGCGCGACAGCGCCGTCGCGCAGCATGATCATCGTGTCGGCCAGCGCGAGCGCGTCATCGTGGTCGTGAGTGACGAAGATCGCCGGAATGGCGAGCGCGCGCAGGAACGATTTCAGTTCCTGGCGCAGTTGGTCGCGGGTCCCGCTGTCGAGCGCGGAAAACGGCTCGTCGAACAGAAACAGGTCGGGCGTGCTGGCAACCGCACGGGCCAGTGCCACGCGCTGCTTTTCGCCGGGACTCAGTCCGCCCGGCGCGCGCTCGGCGAGGTGCGCGATGCCGAAATAGGATAGCAGTGCTTGCGGATCGCCGTGCGCCGGCAAACGGGCGTCATGTGCCATTGCGGCAGATGCCGCGCGGCGCCCGATCGCGACGTTCTGGGCGACGCTTAGGTGCGGAAACAGCCCGAAATTCTGCACCACGAATCCGACCCGGCGGCGCTCCGGCGGCAAGGCGGTCACGTCGCGGCCGCCGAACAGAACGCATCCGCCGTCAGGCCGATGAAAGCCGGCAATAGTCTCCAATGTGACAGATTTGCCGGAGCCGTTTGGGCCGAGGATGACAAGGATTCCACCGCGCGCCAGCGCGAAGCTCAGCTTCTTCAAGCGAAAGACGCCGAGCGTCAGGGACAGGGCCTCGACGGCGACTGCAGCGGTGGCGGCGCTCATCGATTGCCGGGCGCCGGCGTCCCGCGCTGCGCCAGCGCGCGCAGCAGCACGAACAAGGCGAGCGATACGATGAGCAGCAACACTGCGGCCCCGGCGGCCTGCTCGAGGCCGAAGCGCAGGAACAGTTCGTAAATCATGACCGGCGCGGTCATCGGGTAATAGACCAGGATGACGACTGCTCCGAATTCGCTGATCGAACGCGCGTAGGTCAACGTCACGCCGGTCATGATGCTGTGCCAGGCCAGCGGCAGCGTGATGCGCAGAAACGTCCGCCACGGTCCAAGGCCCAGCGTGCGGGCGATCTGCTCGAGCCGCGGATCGACGGCCTCGAAGCCGATCCGTGCCGCATTGACCGTGTAGGGCGCCGAGACGAACAGCATCGCCACGACAATTCCGGCGAGCGTGCCCCAGAACCTGAGCCCGACCAGCGTTTGCAGCGGCTCGCCGAAAATGCCCTGGCGGCCGAACACCATGAGCAGCGCGATGCCGGCGACCGTGTGCGGCACGGCGAGTGGCAGATCGATCAGCGCCGCGACCATCCCCTTGCCGGGAAAACGCGTGCGCGCCAGCCCGTAGGCGAGCGGCACGCCGGCGAGCGCCGCCAGCGTGGCGGACAGAAATGCGCCTTCGAGGCTGAGCGCGATGGCGGCGCGAACATCGGCCATGCCGGCGACTTCGCCGAGGTTTTGCGCCGATTGATGGGTGGCGAGCGCAACGAGCGGGATCACCAGGAAGGCGAGCAGCACGCTGCCACAGAACCAGCACAAAAGGTAAAGCGTCCCGGGGCGGCTCGGCGCGCCGCGGGTGCGCCATCGGCTTTTGATCGAGCCCGCCCGGTTTGCCACAGCGTCGACTGTCATTTTGCAGCCATGGGTTTCGCGTCAGGAGCCGGGCCACGGCTTCACCAGCTTCTTCAACTCCGCCGGCATCGCCTCGATGTGCACCGCATAGGGCGGACTGAACGCGCCAAAACCGTTGTTCTTCATCACTGCCTGGCCGTCGGGCCCGAGCAGCAATGCGACGTATTTTTCCGCCAGCGCGGCATTCTTGCCGCCGTCGATCATGGTGACGGCATAGACGATCGGCTTGCCGAAAACGTCGCCGTTCTTGGTGTGGGCCACACCGGCCTTGTAAAGCGGCGCTTCGGCCGGATCGCTGAGATTGACCTTGGCCGGCAAGTCGATGAACTTGAGATGATGCTGCAGGGCATCGGAGCGGTAGATCGCGAGGTAATCGATCTGGCCGAGCTGCAGCGCCGAGATCAGCGATGTCTCGGTGTCGCGCATATTGGCAAGCGGCGCATTGGCCAGCACGCTCTGCTCCAGGTCGGGCGCCTGGTAGAACTTTTCCGCGAGACTGAGCATCTGCACGGTCTGATATCCGGACGGGTCGGTGTCCGGATTGGAGCGGCCGATCTCGACGCCGGGCCGCGCCAGAATCTTGTACCAGTTCTGCGCGTTGATCTCGCCCGCGTACTTGCTCTTGTCCGTATACACGAAGGTGATTGCATTGCGGGCGAAGCCGGCATACCAGGCCGCGTGCGGCGGATTACCAAACATGTATTTGGGAATGACGCTGTAATCGGCGACGGCGAGCAGATCGGCGTCCTGGTGCAGGTCGGTAATCCGCTTCGCCATCATCACGCTGCCGCCGTACTGCGCCCGCACGGTGACGTTGGCGTTGTTCTTCTCAAACAGCGTATTGATCTGGCGGAATGGCACCGCCAGCGTGCCAGCGGCATAAATCGTCAGCGTGCTCGGCTCGGCGGCTTGCACGGCCGATACGGCATGCGGCATAATGGTGA
>JASHSE010000507.1 GCA_030036975.1 Xanthobacteraceae bacterium
TGATGCCGGCGCGACCGCCGCCGATCGCCGCGCCGTACGACAGGCACAGATCGTGGGCGTTGCCCGAGGCGTCGCGATGGATCGCGAGCAGGCACGGCACGCCGGCGCCGCGCTGATACTCGTAACGCACCGTGTGGCCCGGCCCTTGGGCGCGATCATCATCACGTCGAGGTCGGCGCGCGGCTCGATCAGGTTGAAATGGATGTTGAGCCCGTGCGCGAACATCAAGGCCGCGCCCTCTTTCATGTTGCCGTGCAGCTGATTGGTATAGATGTCGGCCTGCAGCTCGTCCGGGGTGAGCATCATCATCACGTCGGCCCATTTGGCGGCCTCGGTGACCTCCTTGACGGGCAGCTTTTCGCCTTCCGCCTTCTTGACCCCCTGCGAGGTCTTGCGCAGCGCGACTGCGACCTCTTTGACGCCGGAATCGCGCAGATTGAGCGCATGGGCATGGCCCTGGCTGCCATAGCCGATGATGGCGACCTTTTTGCCCTTGATCAGGTTCAGGTCGGCGTCGCGGTCGTAGTAAACGCGCATTTTCTTGCACTCCGTTTTCGATCGTGCCTGTAGCGGGAAAAAGATCAGAAGGAAACAGCTATTCCGAGCAGCGCGGCCAGCTTTGCTTTTACCTCGCCGAGCACTTCGTTCGGCAAGCTTCCGCCGTACCCGACCGGTCGCGCGACCGGATCGACAACCCTGATCTGGTCCACCAGCACGACACCGCTCAGTCGCCCTGTCGGGGGAAAGTTAACCTCGAACGGCCAATTCCGCCGTTTTCGAGTGATTGGACAGACCAGGAGAACCGATGAGCGGACATTGTAGTCCTGCCGCGTTAGGACGAGCGCTGGCCGCCGGCCGCCCTGCTCATGTCCGACCGGCTTTCCGAAATCGATCCAAAGAATGTCGCCGGCCTCAAGTGCGGCGCTTCGGTTTTGCACCTTTTGCCCCCGCCTTGCGCTTCATGGCAGCCCATTCTTCGTCGCTAGGAGCGATATCGCTCCAGTCGTCGTCCGGCCATGGCGGCTCGACCGCGGACCAATCCTCAAACGGCGGCGGTTTTTGCCCCGGCTTGATTTGCGCCAAAAGGTCCTCCAGCCGATATCGTGGGATTTTGCGAGCAGAAATCATTTCCAACGTTAAACGCGTGCCGTCCTGACGAAGCTCGACTTCGCGGCCGGGTCTCAAGCCGAGATCGTCAACGAGCGGCTTCGGCAACCGCACCGCGAGGCTGTTCCCCCATTTCGCAACTTTGGTCTTCATGGCAATCGCCTCTGTTCGCGATATACAATGTATATCCGAGCCGCCGACCTTGTCTATGCCGACGCGCCGAGCGCCGCCGGCCGCGTCGGCTCGGCCCCATCGAACCGCTCGCGGGCGCGGGCGATTTTCGCCTGGTTGCGGATCGCCCAGGCGCCGAGCGCGGAGACCGGCTGCAACAGGTCGCGGCCGAGCGGGGTGAGCGCGTAATCGACCCGCGGCGGGATGGTCGGGAATACGGTGCGCGTCACCAAACCGTCGCGCTCGAGGCCGCGCAGGGTCAAGGTCAGCATGCGCTGCGAGATGCCGCCGATCGACCGCTTGAGTTCGTTGAAGCGCTTCGGTCCGTCGCCGAGGCGGGTGACCACCAGCACCGACCACTTGTCGCCGACCCGGGCGAGCACATCGCCGATGGCGCGGCAGTCGGCAGGCAAATGGCTGTGTCTCGGTTTCATCGCTGTGCCTTCTTGCGCGGCTTCCTCGCGGTCACCACCCTAGCCCTAGTTACGAATTCTAACTAAGGAGCGCAACATGACCGCGCAAGCCGGCCTGCCCCAGATCGCCGTCATCGTCGGCTCGAACCGCCGCGATTCGATCAACCGCAAGCTCGCCCGCGCGCTGGCGCGGCTTGGCGCCGGAAGATTCGAAGCCACTTTCGCCCGGATCGACGACCTGCCCATGTTCAATCAGGACAACGAAGGCAACCTGCCTGCCGAGGCTGTGCGCTTCAAGCAGGAGATCGCGCGCGCCGACGGGGTGCTGTTCGTCACGCCGGAGCACGACCGCTCGATTCCGGCGGCGCTGAAAAACGCCATCGACTGGGGCGCGCGGCCTTACGGCACCAGCGTCTGGGCCGACAAGCCCGCGTTCATCACCGGCACCTCGCCCGGCGCCATCGGCAGCGCGCTGGCGCAGCAGCATTTGCGCAACATTTTGGTCAGCCTCGGCGCGACCCTGCTGGGCGGCGATGCCTACGTGACCTTCAAGCCGAATCTGATCGACGAGCACGGCGCTATCGGCGACGCGAGCACGGCGAAATTTCTGCAGGGCTTTGTCGACCGATTCGCGACGCTGGTCGAAAGGCTGGCGCCGACGGCGAAGCAAGCCGCGGCGGCGTAGTTTTAGCTCACCGACCTGTTTACCTCATCCTGAGGCGGCCGCGAAGCGGCCCTCGAAGGATGCAGGCCTCGGCGCCTCGGCCTCATCCTTCGAGGCTCGCGCTGCGCGCGAGCACCTCAGGATGAGGTGTTGTTGCTCACATCCCGTCCGGGCCG
>JASHSE010000053.1 GCA_030036975.1 Xanthobacteraceae bacterium
GCAGGCCGGCTTTGCGCGGGTGCCGTGCGTGGTCCAGGACGCGCCGGGATTCGGCTACATCGCCCGTTACGGCTCGGCTTTCTTTCGCGAGCCGGTGCTTATGGCGCCACGGCCGCCGCTCTTTACCGATTTTGCCGATCCGGAATTGGCAATCGTCGCGCCGCTGCGCGCCGCGCATAAGGTCACGCGCATCCGGCCGGACGAATATTTGGTCGCCTCGTAAGTCGCAATGCGAATTCTCACGTGCAGTGAAGCCGGCGAGGCGGCGAGCGGGCCGGAAGCCGACCCCCAGGTGCTAATGCGGCGGGCCGGCTATGCCGTCGCCCAATTTTGCGTCTCGCAGTTCAAATTCAGGTCAGTCTGCGTGCTCTGCGGCAGGGGCAAGAAGGGCGGCGCCGGACTGATCGCGGCCGAGGCGCTGCGTCGCGTCGCCGATGCGGTTGCGGTGATAGTTTTAGCAAAGGCAGTCGATGAACTTCGCCCCGAAGTCGCGGCGTGCCTTGCCCCCGACGTCGAGCCGATCTGGATTGCCGATGAGGCGGATTTCGCCAGCGTCTCTGTGCAACAGGCGCTCGGCGCCGATTTGATCGTCGACGCCCTGGTGGGGACCGGTTTCAAGCCCCCGCTGCGCGGGCTCGTCGCCGCAGCGGTAGCCGCGGTGAATGACGCTCCGGGCACCATCGTCGCGGTTGACGTGCCGACGGGTGTCGACGCCGACAGCAAAACAGCATTGCCTGCGACCGGCGGCAACGTGGTTTTTCCCCACGGCATCATCGCGTTGATCGCGCCGAAGCCGGCCCACGTGTTCGGCCATTTGACGGCGGGGCCGATTGCCGTCAGCGAGCTGGGCGTGCAACCGGCCTTTGTGTCGAGCGCGGCAGCTGTGCAGGTGATTACCGGCCGCGAGGTGGGAATGACGTTTGCGCTGCTGCCTGACGCGCGCGACGAACTGCCATTCGGCCAATTGAGGCAATTGGGCCATGTGCTCGTCGTCGCCGGTTCATCGGGCCGCGAAGGCACTGCGGCGCTCGTCGGCATGGCGGCCTTGAGCGCCGGCGCCGGCCGCGTCACGGTGGCCTGTCCGAAATCGATCCAGCCGACGGTCGCGGGTTTTCATGCGGCGCTCGCCACCTACGCGGTCCCGGAAACCGATCAGGGTACTATCGCAGCCACGGCAAGCGATCGGATCGGCGAGCTGCTCGCCGGCAAGGATGCCGTCGTCGTCGGCCCGGGGCTTTCCGCCAACCCGGCGACCGGCGCTTTCGTGCGGCGGCTGGCGAGCACTTGTACGCTGCCGCTCATCGTCGACGGCGACGGTTTGGACGCATTCGAAGGACGTTTCTCCGAGATCAAACGCAGCGACGAGACACCGCTGCTGGTGCTGATGCCCGATGCCGAGCAAGCGGCGCGGCTGGTCGGCTTTGCGCTCGGTGCCGTCCGGGCCGACAGCGCGACCGCGGCGCGGGGCATTGCCAGAGCGACCGGCGCCTGCGTGGTGCTGAAGGGACAGCGAAGCGTGGTCGCCGGCGCTTCGGGCGAGGCGTGGATCAATTTGAGCGGCAATGCGGCGCTGGCCAGGGCGGGCGTCGATGAACTGCTTTCGGGAATAGTGGGTGCGGCGCTGGCGCGACATGTCAATCGCCGCGCCGCCACCGCCGAACCGGACCCGACCGCAGATCGTCCGTTCACACGCGCGTTGCTCAATGATTTGCATGTCGCGGCGGCGGTCCACCTCCGGAACTTGGCGGTTGATATCGCCCGCGATGCCCTGCATGAGAATACACTCGGAGCAGCCGACGTGCTCGAAGCGCTGGTCGAAGCGTTCCGCGACTGCGACCTTCAGCTCGAGCAAAATCTGTTTTATTTGCACAAATAGTACGATTTTCGCGCCCATCAGGAACGCCGCAACAGATCCGGCAAATGGCCGAGTTGCGGCGGCGTCTCTTGCTGGCGCGAGCGAGCCTGCGCCGCGGAACTCTCCTGACCCTCACAAGCTGGAATACATGCCCCATATCGGGGTTTAAACGCCTCGGGGGTGGCGCAGGTCTGGCGAGGCCCGCCTCATGCACGTCGCCCGCGCAGTCGTCGCGGCAGCGAGCTACGCCTATCGACTGGCGTCGCTTAAAGTCGAGGCCGATCTCGATCTACCCGATTTGTCGCCGTGGGACGGGCCGAGTGCCGCCGTACCCGACATCGTGATACGGCTGGACGAAGTGCCCACACAATTGCAGGGTGCGGATTGCATCGAAGCCATCTTTCAGACCCGGGGCCGCGACGAATATCTGCTTACGCTGCCGGGCACCGGCCGCGTCCTGGTCCGCCGCGGCCGCGAGATTGCGATTGAACCCGAACGCGATGCCGATCCGATCAACATGCGGGCGCTTTTGATCGGGCCCATTCAAGCCGTGCTCTGGCATCAGCGCGGGCTATTGCCGTTGCAGGCGAGTACCGTCGTGATCGGCGGACGGGCCGTGGCGCTGGCCGGCCCCCCGGCGGCCGGCAAATCGGCGTTCGCCGCGGTTTTGGCGCAGGCTGGGCACGAGATTTTGGCCGACGACCTCTGCGTGATCGAGGCGGACGGCAGCAGCGGATCGGCTATTGTTCTGCCTGGCGTGACGCAGCTCCGCCTGTGGCGGGATACGCTCGACCAGCTCGGCATCGCAGCAAAGGGCTTGCGCGCCGCTTTGTCGGGCAAGGAAAAATTCCTGGTCGATTGCTGGGTCGGCTGCCGCGAGAAGCGGCCGCTTGCCGCCGTGTTCGCATTGGCGCGGCAATCCAATGTTGCGCTGACGGTCCAGCGGCTGTCCGGCATGGCCGCGATGAACACGCTGCGCGAGGTTGTGCACATGCGCCGCGCGGCGAGCGCGCTCGGCTGCGACGGCGATATTGCTGCCGGCCTGACCCGATTGTCGCGGGCGGCTGTGCCGGTCTGGCGTCTATCGCTGCCGGATGATCCGGCTTGTCTGCCCGAGGCGATGGGAAAAATACTGCGCGCCGTGGAGTAAGCCTGATGCGTTCGGGAAAAATCTGGTGGCTCGCTTCGTATCCTAAGTCCGGCAACACTTGGCTGCGGGCCTGGCTATGGACGCTGGTTTCGGACAAGCCCGTGGAACTTGAGGCCCTCTCGCGTTTCACCGGCAATGCCGCCAGCCGATGGCAATTCGACCGCGCGCTCGGCATACCGAGCGCCGCGCTTTCCTACGATCAGGAGTGCAATCTTCGTCCGGCCGCCTTCGAGGTTCTGGCCACCGAAACCCGGCCTCCGGCCTTTTTTAAAGTGCATGACGCCTACCATTTGACGCCGGAAGGCAAGGCGCTGTTCCCGCGAGCTGCGACGGCGGGCGCGGTTTATGTCGTGCGCGATCCCCGCGCGGTAGCCGTCTCGCTGTCCCATCACATGGCTGAGCCGCTCGACCAATCCATCGCTTTCATGGAGGATCACAACGCGGCCCTTGCCCGCTCGACCAGAGTGCTGTCGGATGACTTGCGCCAACGCCTGCTGCGCTGGAGCGAGCACGTGGAGTCTTGGCTCGGCGCGCCGTTTGCGGTGCACCTCGTGCGCTATGAGGATATGCAGGCTGATCCGCATGCGGCCTGCGCCGCGGTCGCGGCGTTTCTCGGCCTGCCCTGCGACTCGGCAACGATTGCGGCTGCGGTCGAGGCGGCATCATTCTCACGGCTGCAGGCCCAGGAGCGCGCGTCCGGCTTCACCGAGAAGCCCCGCCATGCCGCGGCATTCTTTCGCGAGGGCCGCGCTGACGGCTGGCGGCAGGTGCTGACGCCGAAACAAGTCGCCCGCATCGTCGCCGCGCACGGCGCGATGATGCAGCGCTGCAACTATGATTTATCGCTGACACCACGGGTCGCCGGGCGCGCCGCGGCTTGCCAGCCCAACGCCGCCTTCAGTACAGGCCCCCGGCAGAGCGCTAGTCAGCGGCAAGCTCCTCGGCGTGCCAGGACAACACCCGGTAGGGCTCGACGTCGCCGTCCAAAACAAGAATGACCGCTTCGTAGCGCATGTAACGGTGGCTCGGAAACCGCACCTCCACGTCTACGCGATCTGTTCTGGTCGGCGCTATCGTCAAAAAGTTTCCGGCGTAGCCAAGCTGCGCCCTCCACGCGCCGAGTTGCGGGTGGTCGTCCTGCGTCGGTAGGCTTTGCATGAGTTCGGGCGTCATTCCGGGGACGGCTGCCAGCACTTGCGGCGAGGCGCTTAGCACGTTGACCGTTCGTTGCCCCGCGTAGACTGTGAAATACGGCAACGCCCGCTCGATCAGCCACGTCGGCATGCCGAGCACCATGGTCAGTTCGTCACCGTGCTGGAACGGGCCGTGCCGCGGGCCATAGAGCTTGCCGGCAGCTTGGTAAAGGGTCGCTTCGCTGTCGGCCGCGCCGGCACCGAGCGGTGTCCGCCACGCGTCGACGCGATCCGCGAAGTTTCGCGCGTCTTCGACTGATGCACCCAGTTCAACAAACAATCCGGCGATCAGCTCTTTGGGAGCAAAATTCAGATCGATCCGGCCGTTTTCGGCACTGAATGCCGCGTCGATAACCGCCGTGCCCTGACGAAAACTGAACCGCCCGAGAGACGGCCGGCTGTGGCGGAAAGAGGTGATCCGATAGGCGGCCAGTTCGACGCCTGAAATCGCCAGCGCCTGGGCCTGCAGACGCTCGTCGTGGTCGACGAATTCCAGCGCGGTCTGCCGTGCATAAAGGCTGTAGATCACCGCCAGCGTCGCCAGCGCGCCCAATATCCACAATACCGCGACAATGATGAAGCCGCCGGACCGCGCAGGGCGTTCCCCTCCCCCTTGCGGGGAGGGGCTAGGGCTGGGGGGCGACAGGCGATTCGCTACCATCGACGCTTGAATCTCTTCAGGTCCCGCAACGAAGCGACAAGCGTCAAAGCCACGTGCTGCAAGGCTTTGATGCGACTCACGGATTTTTCCCCGCAAGGGGGAGGGGAACGCGCGGAGTTTGCCGCGCTTGCATTGATTTAACCTCGTGGGGCCATGCTCTAAGTCCCGCTGCTATTGCTTCACTATCAACTCGATCGCCGACGGCGCGGCGTGCGTGACCGAGCCATTGGTGCCCTGTACGTTGATCTTGTAGGTGCCAGGCTGCGTCTCGCTCGACGTCTTGATGGTGAGCCCAGCGGCGGTCGAATCGCCGGAGCGCACCGTCAACAACAGCGTCGACCAGGGCGGCGTGCCGCGCACGGTCAGCGCCGGCGACGACCAAGACGCCGTGGCGCCGGCAATCTGCGACAGGTCGGGCACCGCAGGCGTGATGTCGCCGGCGAAGCCGGACAGGCTCTTGAAGGTCACTTCAAATTTCGCCTCCTCTCCCCTCGCCACAGTCGCGCTCGTCCGGTCGACGCTGGTGCTGAAATCGCCCACGCCCTGATAGGAGATTTCGATCTTGGCGCCGGTGGCGCTGTCACGCAGAACGTCGTGATAGGTGCCGAGCTGCTGCAATACGAATGGTCCGTCGTGGTAAGTACCGGCGCCGCCGACATTCATCCCGAATGCGTGGGTTATGCCGTCCGGAAACGTTGAGGCGTCGATTACCTCGCGTCCGGCGGTCGCCCGCCCGGCGATCCGCACCTTAGTGACGCCGACGACCGGGTGGTCGGGCGACAATGTTGCTGTAATCGTCCCCGGCGGCGGAGGTTGCACCGTCAGGGCGATGGCTGGCGTGGCGGCATGCGTGACCGAGCCGCTGGCGCCCTGCACGGCCACTTGGTAGACGCCCGGTCGCGTATAGAGTGCTAATGTCCGGATGTTCAGTATGGCGGTGGCCGAACCGCCGGGCGGCACCCTCAGCCGCGTTGCCGACCACCATATGACCGCGCCCCGCACTGCCGCCGGCCGCTGCAGCGTCACCTCGCCGCCGAAGCCGCCGACGCTGGCGAGCGTCACCTTAAGGCGCTTCTGGTCTCCAGTCACGATCGTTGCGCTGGGCTCATCGACGGCGATGCGGAAGTCGCCGCCGCCGGAGTACGAAATCATCCTCGTCGTGCCCGTGACGGAATCACGAATGACGTCCTGATAGGTGCCAAGCTGCCACAGCACGAACGGACCGACCCTATAGGCCCCGGCGTCGTCCGCTTTGGCCGAAAAACCATGGCGGGTTCCATCTGGAAAGATGGACATGCCGACGACCGTAGCGCCAGCGGTCGCCTTGCCGGCAATGGTGACCCTGGTGGCGCCGACGATGGGATCGGCCGGCGAAAGCGCCGCCGTGACGATGGGTGTGACCGGTGCTCGCGGCGCCGGCGTCGGCGCCGGCGTGACGTTGGCGCTCTCTGCCACCGCCGGCGCCAGCAGGCCCAAGGCGATCATCAATATCGCAGTTTTATGCGAGAGTGTCATGCCGACTTTCCCTCACTCTGAGGCGCGAGCGAAGCGAGCCTCGAAGGGGGACGGCCGAGGCGCTCGGGCCGCATCCTTCGAGGCCCGCGCTGACGCGCGAGCGCGGGGTGATGGTCAACATTGATGGCGGTGGCTGTCATAGCGGTCATGGACGCATGGTCAGTTGAGCCGGCGCGAGCGGCCGCCAATTCGGCGCCGCCATGGCGAGGCCGCAAGGTCGGGATCGCGCAGCCGATTCAGCTTCATCTTGATGAAGGCGTCAACGCTTTTGAGCTCCAGCACGAACCCTTCGATGCCGAACGCGACAAACGGTGTGACTGCGAACGGGCAGCGCTTCCAAATCCTGTGCAGCATGGTGTGATAGGCGATCTCATGGCGATAAAAGTATCGCATCAGCGCGTAAGTACCGTGCAGATTGTAGCCGTGCCGGGACAGAATGGCCGCCGCGACCAGCCGCGCCGTGCGGCCGTTGCCGTCGACGAACGGATGAATGGTGTCGAGGAAAAAATGCGCCAGTAGGGCCTGGATCACCGGCGGCAGGCTGCGCAGCTCTCCGCCGTCGACGAAGGCGACGTAGCGCGCCATGAGCTCCGGCAGCCGTTGCGCCGGCGCGCCCCGATGAAGGCCGCCCACCAGTTCCCTGCCGACCTCACACGGCGTGGTCCGCAGCGCTCCGGCCGTCGGGCCGCTGGCGCCGTGTTCCTCGGCGACCATGCCGTGCAAGGCGAGAATGTCGGCCAGCGACAAGGCCGCGGTGCCCGGTACGAAGCGCTGCCTGATCCACGTCCTGGCCTTGGCGGTTTTGCGGACCGGGATGCGCTTCTCGTCCGCCGCTGCCGGGTCGTCCGCCGCCGGCGCGTCTTGGCCTCTTCCCCAGGTCTTTGCCGCGTCCGCCGCGTCCGCCGCTTCCGGAACTTCCAGCCAGTGCGGCGGCAGCACCGGATTGAGTGCCGCCGCCTTGTACTCCTCGATGGCAAGGATGTGCCGCGTGAGGCTGCGCAGATCGAGCAAATAGCGAAAGTCAAACGCGGCCCAGTCCTCGAACTCCAATTCGAACCACTCCCCGCTTGGCCGGCCCGCCGCTAGTGCGACGCTACCGCGTTGAGGTAGCCCATCAGCGCGGCGATATCCTGGTCGCCGAGGTACAAGTCCGGCATCGTCACCTTGTAGCGTTTAGTCAACGCCACGGCGATCGGATCGCCGGCTTCGCGCATCTTGTCCGGCTCGCGGATAAAGCGCTTGAGCCAGTCGTGACTACGCGCCCGCGTGACATATTTGAGGTCTGGCCCAATCTTGTCGCCTTGGCCGATGGTGTGGCAGGCCGCGCAATCTCTGGCAAACAGGTACTGTCCGGCGGTGAATTTCATCGGCGCGCCTTCGTTGCCGCCGCGTCGCGCCGCCACCGACTGCACGACCGGGCTGTAGCTGAGGAAACTGGTCAAGAGACGGGCGATAAGGCTCGGATTGTCGGTCGAGTTGTTGCGCGTCCATTGCTGGGTCGGTTCGTTGCCAATCAGGATGTGCGGCGTATGGCCGTCGATGCCCGGCCCAGGCTCGTCGGTGATGTTGGCATCGTCGGTCAAGCCGAGCCGATAGGCGAGCAGGTCGATATCGGATTTCTTGCCGGTCAAGAACGTCCAGCCGGGACCGACATCGAAGTCCTGCATGTACTGCTTGAGCACCGCCGGCGTATCGTGGTCGGGGTCGATGCTGACCGAATAGAGAAAAATGTCCTTGCCGACGCGGTCGCCCAAAATTTTCTGCACCTGGACCATGCGCGCGGTTTCCAGGGGGCAGGTGAACATGCATCTTGTGTAAATGAAGTTGACGGCGACGGTCTTGCCCTTGATGACGTCGTCGTAGAAGTGCACTTGCTTGCCGTCCTGGGTGATCAACGGCACGTTGGCATTTTGACCGAGGCGCTCGTTTGCAACGGCGGCGGTGGCGAAAACCGCTGCGCCGACCGCCAGGGCGGTCAACGCGGATGCGGCCGGCCATTTGCCGCTCACTCCGTGCGGCACCTGATCGAATCCGCTTGCTCGATTCCGCTCATTCGCGCGGAAGCTGAACCAGCCCGCCATGTTGCGCTCCGATACAAAGGGCGCCCGCCCAGCCTACAGCACCCAGGCTCTGCCGCCCCCGATGCGGCGACCCGCAACAAAGCCCCAGCGCCCATGCGAGAGATGGGCGCTGGAACGTTCGTCAATTATTGTTGCAGCCGCTGTGGCCCATTGCCGCCGGTACCTCAGTCGCTGGGGCCCCCCGGATAGCCATTCGTCGTGCTGTTGTTGGGCGGGAAAGCGCCGGCCAGAATTTCGTCAGGATGCTCGAAGGTCACTCCGGTCGGCTGCGGGATCGGCGTCGGCAGCGGATTGAGGAAGACGCCGCCGGCTTTATTGATCTCCCACCGCAACAGCATGGCGTTGTCCTCATGCATCATGTTGTGGCAGTGCTCCATGAACATGCCGCCCCAATCGCGGAACTGTATGAAGAGCGTTACTTCGTCGCCGGGGCGCAGCCGATAGACGTCCTTGCGGCCGGCTTCCCACTCCGGAACGCCGATGGAGCTGGTACCACCGTTGGTGGCGCGTCGAAGGATGTGACCCTCCTCGAAGTGGATGTGGATCGGGTGGTCCCATGTGCCGCCGTTGATCAGCGTCCACGTCTCCGCCGTGCCGTAGTTCGGCGCCGCGCTGATGCGGCCGAAGTCCGCTATCAACTGGCAGTTGGCATCGTCGTTGCCGTTGCCGATCGTGCCGCTCGAGATGTTGCAGTTGGTTGGACCATTGTCGAAGTTCGTAGTGCTGTTATAGGTTCCGATGCCCCAGGTGCCGACTCCGTTGACTCCACCGTTCGTGCCGTTGCCGGTATAGGTCGTGACCGGATCGTCTTGGGTGAGTTCGCCATGTCCTCCGAATGTGAACGTCCGACTATTGGTGATCGCCGGCCGGGTCGGATTGGGGATCATCGTCGCCGGAATGACGCTCTGGTCCGCAACCGGCGGCGGGCCCAGCACCCGGAACTGCAAGCACGGCCCGACCGCGGGATCGGCGGAAACCCCCTTCATGGCCTCCGCTACCGTGAGAATATTCGAAGGAGCGGGCAGCTTGCCGTTGGTCTGCTCTTGCAGGTTGACCAGATACAGCGTCGTGCCGGCCTTGTAGCTTGAGAAGTCGATCACGACATCGTAGCGCTCGGCGACGCCGAGCTGGTCGAGGGCATTATCCGGTAGATAGCTTATCCCAGGTTGCGGGGTCGCGGAAGAAACCGGATTCGGTAGCAGATTGCCGTCGTTGGCGATGTACGTCATCGCCGCACCGTTGCTCAGCGCGAACACGAAGAAGCGCGACACCGCACTGTTCAACAGGCGGAAGCGGTACTTGCGCGCATAGACCTCCAGGTACGGCTTCCAGCAGAGATTCACCGTCATCTGGTCGCCGAGGAAGCCATCGAACTGCGCGGTATCCATGTCGAGCTGGCCGTTGGAGTCCCAGGCCTTGTCGGCGAATATCAGGTTGATGTCGTATTCCAGGTTGGCGAAATCCTGCTGCGTGCCGCTGGGCAGCCGCAGGTTGATGCCGTCGTTGTGGCCTTCATTGCCGCGGTCGAGCGCACTGTAGATGTTGTTCATGCCCGCGAGGCCTTTGTAAATTTGCTGGTCCGTGTACGTGAACATGTGGTCGTGGAACCAGTGCGAGCTCATGGTCTCGTGCCAATCGCCGGGCACTTGGACGATGCCGCCATTGCCGTTCGGGGCGCCGGCCTGCTGCACCGTCGCTCCGGTGTTGATGGAGGTCCAGCCCGCCAAGGTCCACGGATAGTGATAGTCGTAGAACTCGCCGGGGAAGAAATAGGCGCCGGTGAAGCCGTCGTTCTCCGAGCCATGATGCCCATTGTGCTCGTGGGTGGTGAGCGTATGGACGCCGAAATTGTTGACGCCGTTCTGCGTTTTACTGAACGGCAGGTCATTGTATTCGCGCATCAGGGCCGGGAAGCCGTAGCGCGAAATCATCAGCTTGGGCGGCAGCGTGCCCTCGTACAGCCACATCGAGTTGTTGGTCTGCGCCGGGAAGCCGGGATTGAAGGCAGCCGGGACCGAAGAAGACGCGTTGATGCCGCTGTTGAAATTCGAGGCAACGCCCGGGCTGTAACTTGTATTGGCGCCTGCGTTCTCGCTGTTGATCCTGATCTGGATCTGCGGCGGGAATTCGCTGAATTTCTGGTGCGCCCAGATGGAGCCCGGCGGCCGCCCCTCGATTGGTCCGGTCAGGCCGGTCGTGCCGTTGACCAGCTGCGGATTGACCGGCTGCTGGGTGGTGTTGGCCTCCACCGTAGGCGTCGGACTGAGCGCCGTGGTGCTCTGCGGTATCGACGGCATCGGGAATTTCGCTGCCTCGCTGCCCGGGACGTAGTACTGCGGCAGAATGTCCATGCGGTACATCGGCGAACTGAACGGCGCGACGCCGAAGGTCGGGCTGTGCGGCAATCCGGTGGGCACGCCCGTGCCGCCGGCGCCGGTGTGAATATGCACGCCCGCGGCGGCAGTCTGGCCGTGGGCGCTGCGCACGAACGGGCTTAAGCCGCCGATCGGCGCAATCACGGCGGCGCTGGTGTAAAGACCCCACTTGACGAGCTCCCGCCGCGAGACTTCGCCGCTCGACAACGCGCGTTGGATTTCGCGCCGGTTCTGGCGTGCGCGCTCGGCCTCGCGCCACTTGCCGCGGTCTGCGTCTTCACGAACCCACAGGCTCTCGTCTTTGCGTGACATGGTAAAGCCTCCCGTTCCGGCCTCATTGGGCCTTTTCGTTGCACGGTTGTCACTACGCAGTTCGGGAGGCAGTCGTTCTTCGTTTTGCCGGCGAACTCGGCGCGCGCTGTCGTCTGCTTCTTAAGGTAAGATTACGCGCCTAATATTCGTGCAGCCCCCCGTCAGTGGCTATGCAACCGCAATTCGTAGGTTAAATGACGATCAACATAGAGTCAAGCACTAAAATGGCAGGCATCTGAGAAATTTTGCGCCATCCTAGGATGTAATCAAATTATCCGCGAATCCAGGGCCGAAGCTTGAGCGGCAACGGCCCCCACATCGCGCTCGGCGCAGTCCTACGGCGCAGTCGCGGCGAAATTACGGTTGGGCTGCAGCGACAGTGTTGGATTGCGCTCTGCTCAACGCAGGCTCCGGCGCTGTGCACGCGCATGCCGGCTGTACAGTCATATCACTCGGCTTCGCTGGCTTGGCCTATCGCCTCGATCGCGGTGATGCCGAGGCCGTTCAGCAACGGCGCAATATGCTCCGCATAAGCGCGCCAGCGGCCGATGGCCGACGTGTAGATCGGCTGGCGCACTTGGGTGGCGCTCGCGGTCCGCACCGGCCGATCGGTGTCGTGGAACGACAGGCAGCGCTCGTGCCAGGGCAACCCGCAATAGGCGATGATGCGCCGCGCCTGCCGTTCCAGATCGGCGACGACGTCCTCGTAGCGCACATCGAGAATGCGTCCGGCCGGCAGCACGCGCCGCCAATGCGCCATCAGCCGCTCGTAGCGTCGGTAATAGCGGCCAAGCTCGCCGAGCTCGTAGGTGTAGCTCTGTTCTGCGGTGAACAGTTTGGAGAAGCACGACATGCAGGTATCGAGCGGATCGCGGATGGTGCGGATGATCTTCGCATTCGGCAAGGCGAGATGGATGAGCCCGGCGAAATAGTAATTCGACGGCATTTTATTGGTGACACGTTCGGCCCTTGGCGCGCCGTGGTTGGC
>JASHSE010000508.1 GCA_030036975.1 Xanthobacteraceae bacterium
TTGAGTTCAAAATGCGGTTGACGTTGCGTCCTTCCATGCGGTCGTCGTCGACGATCACGAGGACGCCGACGCCAAGGCGCATGAGCTGCTCGACAACCGGGCTGCCCGTGCCCGACGCGCCAATGACGGCGATCCAAAGACGCCGCAGGCGCTCGATCGTACCCTCATCGAAAACCTGCGAATGCGAGGCGGTGAAGTCCGGCAGATCCGCCTTGCCGGCGCCGGTGTACCAAAAATGAAGGTCGTCGCCGGCGACGCTGATACACTCAATCGGCTCGAAACCGCCGCTCGCGCGCAGGACGCGGCCGAACATCCGGCCGTCGGGGAGCATGACCGCGCTGCCGACCGAAACATCGGCCTCGATCCATCCCCGCAGCATCGGCAAAAGCCGCTCGTCGCCGATATCGTCGACGGTCGAGAAGGTTGGGAAGCCGGTCGGATGATTGTGCACCTTTATGAC
This sequence comes from Xanthobacteraceae bacterium, assembly GCA_030036975.1. Classification (GTDB taxonomy): domain Bacteria; phylum Pseudomonadota; class Alphaproteobacteria; order Rhizobiales; family Xanthobacteraceae; genus BOG-931. Next base: position 461 of record JASHSE010000508.1, read on the forward strand.
CGACAGGCCCTCCGCCTCGGCGCGCTCCAGCCTGGGCACGATGTAGTCCGGGGGCCAGCTGACGCGGATCGGCATTCTGACCGAGCATTCCGCGTACGGAATCTCGCAGATATCGCAAACGGCAAGCCGCTGGCGGCGGTCGCCGTTTCGCCGCCCGCAGAGAAGAAGGGCGGCGGCCTCGTTGCCGTCGCCGGAGAAAAGGTGCCGCCGGAGGAACTCGTGCTGGTCGCCCGAGAGCGCGAGGGTCACGCCGCCGGGCATTTTTCGAACTCCCGCGCGAGCCAGTCCTCGATCAGAAGGATATGGCTACCAAGATTGTCCCGCCCGATCACCCAAGGGTTCTGGGGCGTGCGGTGCCGGGACCACCGCTGATATTGCTTGCCGTCAAGCTGCTGCATCGCGTTCGCGGCGCCGATCGGCCTGCCATCCTTCCGGGCGAGCGCCGGAAAGAAATAGACCATATGCAGCTCCGCGTTGGGATAGCCGGCTTCGAGCCGCACGGCGGCGGTGACGGCCGGATGATTATAGCCGCCGTGGGTCGGAAACTCGTGGACGAGCACCCATTGGGAGCCGTCCACGATGGCTTCCCACGGCAGACCGAATTCGTCGAGAAACTGCCGGTCGTCCAGCAGCAGGTCGAACTGGCGCCGGAGGGCCATGGTCAGCCCTCCGTCTGGTCGCGCGGGAGCGCCTTGAACTTCTCGACGCCCGGACGCCGCAGATCGACTTTCTGATTAAGCTCGATCTTGCGCGGCCGCTCGCCCACTAGCTTTTCGCGCAGCGTGTAGTCCTCCGCCGGGAGCAGCCCGGCGAGGGTCAGGATTTCCCGGCCCGTCGGCTCCGGGTTATGGACGACGAAGGGCTCGCCGTTGACGCGGATGCGGTAGCCCTTCGACAGGGGCGGCCGCTTGCCGAGCTTGGCGTATTCTTCGAGATCGACGATCTCTTCGAGGACCTCTTCGACGCCGGGGTCCTCCTTGTCGACATTTTCAATGTTCATCTCTTTATGCTCCTGGAAGGTTTCGGACCTGGCGGCTTCCGGCGCTTCCCGCGGCCGGTTTTCACCGCCATCATTCCCCCTATGCTCGTGGCGATCGCCGATTCGGACATTCCCGGGCCGATGTCCGGATTGGCCAGGAGCGCGCGCATAGGGGGGACAGAAGGAGCGTCTTCTTGTCCATGGCCGACCCAACCGAGCCAGTCAGGACGCGGGCCGAAATCGCCGCCGCGATACGGGCGTTTTCGCCCGCGCAGTGGGCGCGCCTGAGAGCCATTGCGGGTCACTACCATGCGCTTGGCTGTCCGATGGAGGCCAAGGACCTTCTTCAAGAGGCCTTTCGCCGCGCGCTCGACGAGCGGAGTTGCCCGGTCAGCGTCGATATCGTCCGCTTTCTCGATCTGGCGATGCGCAGCATCAGGGACGGCGAGCTGAAACGGGCCAAGCGTCGGCCCGTTCTGGTTTCCCCTTCGCCGGCCGAAGGGGCGCCGGCGCCGGACGCGATCGACCCGGCGCCCAACGCCGAGGAACGGCTCACGGCGGCCGACGAAGACGGCGCCCGCGAGCGCGAGCGCCAGGAGGTCATCGGGCTTTTCGCCGACGATCTTGCCGCGCAAGTCATTGTCGAAGGCATGATGGAAGGGACGAGGGGTGAAGACCTTCGCGCACTCACCGACCTCGATCCGACAGCGTATCAGAGCAAGCGCCGTTTGATCCGCCGCCGGATTGAAAAAGCGATTCAGGGAATCAAAAAATGACCACCAATTCGAATGACGCGCGGGATGCCCTGCGAAGGCTCGCGGACGCGCTCGCGGAGGACGTGCTGAGCGCGCCGGATAGCGAAATCCTGGAGGAGGCCGCCGAAATCCACGGCGACCCGGCGAAGCTTGCCGCCGATATGCTGAAGCTCTTTGAACAGACGATGAGCGAGCAAGGCAAGGAGCGGCTCGCGGCGGCGCGGGAAGCTGTCTTGGCCGACCGTCGGCAGCCGGCGGCCGTCGTTCGGCTTCCTCCAGCGGAAGCGCGCCGTCGTTTGCAGCAGCTGATCGCCGCCGATCCCGAAACCGCGCGCAAACTTACCGTCGCGGCGCGGAAGGGCGAAGGTCTTTCAGACGACGACGTGCAATCGATGCTTGAAGATTTTGAAGAGCTTGGCGTGACCCTCCCGGGTGACACGGAGGGTCCTGAAAAGTGACGGTTCTGACCGCCGCGCAAGACGTGCTTAAGGAACTGGGCGTCACCGAGCCGTCGGAAATCGACATCGACGCCATCGCCTGGTCGCTTGGCGCACGCGTGAAATATCGTCCGCTCGACGGCTGCGAAGCCCGCATCGCCGGCAACGGCGATCGGGCTATCATCACCGTCAACAGCCGGAGTTCGCGGCGGCGGAAAAGGTTTTCGGTCGCCCACGAACTCGGCCACTGGAAATACGACCGCGGCCGGATTCTCGTCTGCCGTTCCGATGAAATCGGGCGCGCCGGCGAGAATTATCCGGCCCCAGAGCGGGTAGCCGACTCCTATGCCGCCCAGCTCCTGATGCCCGCGTACATCTTCGATCCGATTGCGCGCAGTTATCCCAAGGCGACGTTCCAGACTGTCACCGCAATTGCCGACCTGTTCGATACAAGCATCACCGCGACGGCGATCAGACTCGTGGAAGGCCGGCACTTTCCGGCGGTGCTGGTCTGCCATGGTTCCAAAGGGCGGAAATGGTTCACGCGTTCGCCCGATATCCCGGACCGCTGGTTTCCGCAGGACACGCTCGATCCGGAGAGTTTTGCGTTCGGCGTGTTGTTTGGGAAGCACCCGAACGAACCGATGCCCCGAAAAATTCCGGCGGATGCCTGGTTCGACCGCGCGGAAGCTCAGCGATACGAGGTACACGAGCAGACAATCCGGACCGGCGACGACGAAATACTGACGCTTGTGCTCATTCGCGATCCAAAAATGCTGGAAGAATGGAATACGAGCCGCGCTTCTCACGCGCGCAGAAGGTAAGCACCACGCCAAGAGCCTCGTCGCCACAGCGAATCGTCTATAATCGACGCGCAGCCGATGGAGGTCATGCCTTGACCAAACTTTTGGCGGCTCCCGAAAACCTTCATGAGTGAAGGATAACCACGGCTCCCGGGACCTGAACCTGGATGTGCAGGTAGGAGCGCCTGAAAACGTGGGACTCACCGAAGCCCGTCCCGCTAAAGGGACTTTTAGATGGCCTGAGGCCAGGACCGCAGTTGATCGCTCATCAGATGGCTCCGGTCCACGAAAGCCCCGTCACCATGCGGGGCTTTCTCGTGCGGGCATCACCATGTGCCGACGCTGATACGAATAATAGCGGATGTCCGTTTTATCGGCAGTCAAAGCTTCAGGCGCAACTCAGCGAGACAAGACGGCGGTTACGCCGCCTCGGATGCATGCATCGCATCGTAAGCGGCGAGTTTCGCCTCATCCGCGGCGGGGAATATTTGCGGCAGAAAAATCTTCTGTTCCGCCCGGCTTAACACCGCTTTGAAGCCGCCGCCCCGAGGAAAAATCGTCACGGTCCAGCCGTCACGGCGAATCCACGGGTTTCCTTTCTGAGAAACTCTCCAGTCCTTCGACCTTGGAAACGCGCTGCGGCGCCTTGCGGTATTCTTGACAGCAGCCTCCCGCCTGCGCGCCGATTGCAAATCCTCCTCCATATGCCCCGCGCACACACATCCGCAGGCGAGATGCCCCGGATAATCCGGATGCGCCATGACATGGACATATCGGATATCCATGCTTTCGCACATTTCGCACGTTGGCCAGCTATCGCGATCCGGTCCCGCGTCGTACGTGTCGACGCAATGCCATCCTTTATGCGGGACGCCAGCCTGGCCCCACTTCCCCCAACGGCGGGCGACCGCCTGTCCTTCGCTGATATCGCTCATTGTCACACACTCACGCCCTACAAGAACACAAATATGGGGACCCAACTGCCGGTGGCCAATCCGTTTGCAAGCTCCGTAATGAGGTTAATCCGAGAAAGCGCACCGTCATTGCGAATACGCTAAATCACCCCCGTCTGAATTTGTTGTTTTTTGTTGGCTCGTTCTCGTTTGATCGTATCCGGGCGCGCCATGCGGTCAACGGCCACCCGCACCGAAGGAACCGTGTTGGCCGTTTCCCGCGCTAAAGCAGCGCGGTGACCGCAAGGCTCAACCGCCCGGCTCCGTCTGACCTCGTTCGAGGTAACCAACAGAAGGAGAAAACCATGAACACCAACGTCAACACTACTGTCACTGTCTCGCAATGGACGTACGCGATCCGGAAGCGGGCCTCTTGGTCAGAGTCTGGTCACTTTTGAACCCGGTCAAACGGTTTGCCAAGCCGGTGTCCAGCCCAATGGAACAGGATCTATAGCATAAATGTCCTCTTGATTTTTGACATTTTGTCAACTATTATTTTGCCATATAGTCCGAAATATAAGGCTAAATATGACCAAAGACCAGTTACAGCAATACCTTCTGCGCCTTGGGCTGACGCCCGCCGAAGCGGCGCAGCTACTGAGCGTATCTTCGCGCACAGTCCGCCGCTGGCAGGATGGGGAAGAGGTACCTGGTCCGGCGCAACAGGCGATTCTAGCGTGGATTCGCCTGCACGAACGCCATTTGCCCTGGCGACCGGACAGCATCTCCATCGCAAAAGACGACCAAGATCAGATTGCGCGGCATCGCTCTTATA
>JASHSE010000054.1 GCA_030036975.1 Xanthobacteraceae bacterium
GGCCTTGCGCGCCGCCGCGCCGTGGCTCGCGATGCAATAGGCGCAACCATTGGTGACGCTGACGGCGAGGTAGATCATTTCCTTGGTCAGCGCATCGAGCGCGCCGGGCGCCATGATTTCCTTGACGCTCTCCCAGGTCCGCTTGAGCGTCACCGGATCGTGCGCCAGATATTTCCAGAAATTGTTCACGTCGTCGACTTTCCGCGTGCGCTTGATGTCGTCGAATACGGCCCGGACCGCTGGATCTTTGGCATCGCCGTATTCGATCGGTCCAAGCGCGCTTCCAAGTGCGCTTCCAAGTGCGGTCATGATCGGCTCCTCCTGCCCTGCCCCATGCCGAGCAAAATGCCACTCCCGGGCGCCGCGAAACAGGGTTGGGATGCGCCGCCCGAGACGCTACATTAAAGGGCTGGTCCACAGCTTTCGGCGAACGCCGCCGGCTGGGCCGACCTCTCCGGGCCTTGCGGAGAGGTTTTCGCGTTTTCAAAGGGGCGGTCAGCCGACCGCGAATTGCAGTGAAAGAGACGACGAATCCACGCCCGCTGCCGGCCTCGATCGATGCCACCGTCGAGCTGCTGGCCGAGGCTGATTATCTCGCCGACCGCTCGCTCGGCACCGTGCTCTATCTGGCGCTGCGGATGGGCCGGCCGCTGTTCCTCGAAGGCGAGGCCGGGGTCGGCAAGACCGAGATCGCCAAGGTTTTGTCATCGACCTTGGGCCGCCGTCTGATCCGGCTGCAATGCTACGAGGGCCTCGACGTCGCCGCTGCCGTGTACGAATGGAATTATGCGGCGCAAATGATCGCGATCCGGGTCGCCGAGGCCGAAGGCGAGCATGACCGCGCCCGGCTCGAGCACGACGTGTTCTCCGAGCGCTTTTTGATCAAGCGCCCGCTGTTGCAGGCGCTCGAGCCGGACACCGCCGGCGCGCCGGTGCTGTTGATCGACGAGATCGATCGCACCGACGAAGCCTTCGAAGCGTTCTTGCTCGAAGTCCTGGCCGACTTTCAGGTGACGATCCCCGAGCTGGGCACGGTCAAGGCGGCGCAGCCGCCGATCGTCGCCATCACCTCGAACCGCACCCGCGAAGTGCACGATGCGCTCAAGCGTCGCTGCCTCTACCACTGGGTCGGCTATCCCACGGCCGAGCGCGAGCTTGCGATCGTGCGCAAAAAGGTGCCGGGCGTCGCCAAAAAACTCTCCGAGCAGATTGTCGGTTTCGTGCAGGCGCTGCGCAAGCAGGATTTGTTCAAGGCGCCCGGCGTGGCCGAAACGCTGGATTGGGCCGGTGCGCTGTCCGAGCTCGACGTGGTCGCACTCGATCCCGCCACCGTCTCCGACACGCTCGGCGTGCTGCTCAAATACCAGGACGACATCGCGCGGCTGGAAGGCTCCAAGGTCAAGGAGCTGCTCGACGGAGTCAAAGCCGAGCTGCGCGCGGCCGAATAACCCGGCGTTTTTCTCGCAAACAGCCCCATGAGCACTACCGAATTTCCAACTGCCGAGGACGGCCAAACGCCTGGGCGCCTCGCCGAGAACATCGTCTATTTCGCCCGCGCGCTGCGCGCTGCCGGCATTCCGGTCGGCCCGGGCGCGGTGCTTGATGCGCTGGAAGCGCTGAAGGTCGCCGGCCTCGGCACGCGCGAAGATTTCTACTGGACGCTGCACGCCGTGTTCGTGAAGCGGCACGAGCATTCGGTGCTGTTCGATCAGGCGTTTCGCATCTTCTTCCGCCGCCGCGGCTATATCGATCAGATGCTGGCGATGATGTTGCCGCAGGCGCCGGCTCCGCCGCAGGCGCCGCAGCCCGGCTCGACGCGCGTGCACGAGGCGCTGTTCTCCGGGCTCGATGACAAGCTCAAGCGGCAGCGCGAGGTCGAGCTCGACGCACGCATGACGGTGTCGGACCGCGAGGTGCTGCAGCGCAAGGATTTTGCCCAGATGACCAGCGCCGAGATCGAAGCCGCCAAGGCGGCGATGAAGCGCCTGGTGCTGCCGCTCGCCGAGGTGCGCACGCGGCGCCTTAAGCCGCATCCGCACGGCCACCTGATCGACATCCGCCGCACGCTGCGCACCAGCATGAAAGGCGGCGGCGACTTCATCGACCTGCGCTTCATCGGGCCAAAAACCAAGCCGCCGCCGCTCGTGGCGCTGCTCGATATTTCCGGCTCGATGAGCCAGTACAGCCGCATCTTTCTGCATTTTCTCCATGCGCTGACCGAGACCCGCCGCCGGGTGAGCACGTTCCTGTTCGGCACGCGGCTGACCAACGTCACCCGCGCGCTGCGCGAGCGCGACCCCGACGACGCGCTCGCCGCCTGCTCGGCCAGCGTGCCGGACTGGTCGGGCGGCACGCGCATCGCCTCGTCGCTGCGCGTCTTCAACAAATTGTGGGCGCGCCGGGTGCTCACCCAAGGCGCCGTCGCGCTGCTGATCACCGACGGGTTGGAGCGCGACGCCGACGACACGCTCGCCTTCGAGATCGATCGGCTGCACCGCTCCTGCCGGCGCCTGATCTGGCTCAATCCGCTCCTTCGCTTCGAAGGTTTTGAGGCGCGCGCCCGCGGCATTCGGGCCATGCTGCCGCATGTCGATGAGTTTCGCCCGATCCATAATCTCGAATCGATGGCCGGCCTGGTCGCCGCGCTGGAGCGCGGTGGCGACCGCTCGGGCGATCCCAAGGCTTGGATGCAGAAGGTGGCGTGAGGGATTATATTGTCCGGTAGCGAATGGCGAATAGCGAATGGCCTATTTCAAACCCTATTCGCCACTCGCCATTCGCGCCAAACACAGTGAGGCCCATATGCTCGCAACCAACGACGACATCCTCAAAGCCGCCGAGGATTGGCGCAAAGGCGGCCGCGAGGTCGCGCTCGCGACCGTGGTGGAGACCTGGGGGTCTGCCCCGCGTCCGGTCGGCTCCAATCTCGTCATCGATGGCGAAGGCAATTTTTTGGGCTCGGTCTCCGGCGGCTGCGTCGAGGGCGCGGTGGTGACCGAGGCGCTCGACGTCATCGACAGCGGCCAGCCGAAAATGCTGGAATTCGGCGTCGCCGACGAGACCGCCTGGAAGGTCGGCCTGTCCTGCGGCGGGACTATTCGGGTGTATGTGGAGAAGGTGGAATAGAAAGGGCGCGAATGGCGAAATAGCGAGTAGCGAATGGGGTAAGACCACTTTTCCCTATTCGCTATTCGCCACTCGCTATTCGCGATATGAGACAGCGATGAAATTAAATCTTCTCAGCACCCTCAACGCCGAGCGCGCGGCGCGCCGCGCCGCGATCGTCATCACCAATGTGGCGAGCGGCAAGTCGCGCCTGGTCAAGGCCGCCGATGTCGCCACGGATCAGCTCCGTGCGCTTCTCGCCGAGCGCCTGCGCACCGGCAAAAGCGGCATGGCGGATAGCCCAGACGGCCGCGTCTTTCTCACCGTCTACGTGCCGGCACCGCAGCTCGTCATCACCGGCGCGGTGCATATCAGCCAGACCCTGGCGCCGATTGGAAAGCTGCTCGGCTATGACGTGACCATCGTCGATCCGCGCACCGCATTCGCCTCGATCGAGCGCTTTCCCGACGTCAAGGTGATCGCCGAGTGGCCCGATAAGGCGCTGCCGCCGCTCGGCATCGACCATTACACGGCGTTCGTCGCGCTGACCCACGACCCGAAGATCGACGACCCGGCGCTCACCCATGCGTTGGCGCGCGACTGCTTCTATATCGGCGCGCTCGGCTCGAAGAAAACCCATGGGCGCCGCGTCGCCCGGCTCAAGGAGCAGGGCTTGAGCGACGCCGACATTGCCCGCATCCACGCGCCCATCGGGCTCGACATCGGCGCCGTGTCGCCGGCCGAAATCGCCGTCGCCATCATGGCGGAGATCACCGCGCGGCTGCGCGCGGAAGGCGAAGCGGACGCGGACTCCGCACCGGCGCCCGCTATCGCAAGAGCCGCGTCATGAAGTTCGGCGCGGTGGCGCCCAAGGAGGCGCTCGGCGCGACCGCCGTCCACACCATCCGCCAGGGCGCGCTGGTGCTCAAGAAAGGCACGCTGATCGGCGCTGCCGAGGTTGCCGCGCTCGAGGCCGCCGGCATCAAGGATGTCGTGGTGGCGCGGCTCGAGCCGGGCGACGTGTCGGAAGACGAAGCCGCCGCCGAAATCGCCAACGCGGTCGCCGGTGCGGGCGTCCATGTCGATCGCGCCTTTACCGGACGCGCCAATCTGTTCGCGCAGAACGCCGGCGTGCTGGTGGTCGACAAGGACAGCGTCGACCGGCTCAACCGCGTCCACGAGGCGATCACCTTCGCCACGCTCCCCGCCTATAAGCCTGTAGTCGCCGGCGAAATGATTGCGA
>JASHSE010000509.1 GCA_030036975.1 Xanthobacteraceae bacterium
AACGAGCGCGCGGGAAAAACTCAGCCGCTCGGCTTCCTCAGCCGTACGCAAAATCGCGCCGGCGGCGAACACCACCCGCTGCGGTGGAACGTCATGGGTGAAGGAGGTCATGGCCGTCATTCCGGGGCGCGGGCGAAGCCCGCGGACCCGGAATCCATAACCACCCACCCGAGCAGTTCAAGCTCCCAGTTCGAACCCTTCAGGATAGTGATTATGGATTCCGGGCTCGCGCTTCGCGCCCCGGAATGACGGCGGTTTACTTCCCCTCGCGCCAGATGCCGAGCGCTTCCTGGGCCGGCCGGTCGGAGATCGAGAACAGCACCGACTCCTTCGGCGCGGTGTGGTGATAGCGCTTCCACGGCGGCACGACGAACACGTCGTTCGGGCCCCATTCGAGCACCTCGCCGTCAACCTCGGTCTTGCCCTCACCTTCGACGCAAACGAAGATGGTGCCGTCGGTCGCGCGGTACGGCTCGCCCCTAAATCCTTTCGGCAGCATGGCAAGCCAAGCGCTCATGGTCGGCAGCACCGGGCCGCCGGTGACCGGATTGGCGTAGCGCACCCGCGCGCCGTGACTTTTGTCGATGTCGCCGGCGGCCAGCATGCGCTCGATGATCGGGCGGGTACGCTTATAGGTATAGTTGATGACCGGGGTGTAGCTCTTGTCCCACTTGCCCTCGGGCAGCACGCCGGAGCCATAGCGGCTGAGCGATTCGCCGTCCTGGCGCGTCGTCTCCAGGGTCGGCTCGTCGAAACTTTGCGCGAACGACGCTTCGAAGAAATTGACCGCGGGGAAATCGAGCACGTCGAGCCACAGCATCGGCTTCTTCGACGTGTTGCCGTGATCGTGCGGCGCCCAGTTGGCGGTGATGACGAAATCGCCGGGCGACATAAACGCCTTCTCGCCATCGACCGCGGTGTAGGCGCCCTCGCCATCGAGCACGAAGCGGATGGCGGCGGCGACGTGGCGGTGCGCCGGGGCGATCTCGCCGGGCAGGATCATCTGAATGCCGGCGAACAGCGTGTTGGTGGCCTTGGATTCACCGCGCATGGCGGGGTTTTCCAGAATGAGGACGCGGCGCTTGGCCTCCTCCGTGCTGATCAGGCCGCCGGATTCCATGACCAGCGATTTGACGTCGTCGAAGTGCCAGACCACCGGCGCGCAGCGCGTCACCGGTTCCTCGGTGACCACCGAGTTCATCACCTTCCACAACGGCGCCATGCCGTGCTTGTCGATGCGCCGGTAATAATCCTCCCGCACGGCCTCGATATTGTGCTTGGGGCCGGGGCCGGGCTTGCCGTTCGATTTTTTTGCGGTGGCGACCGCCATGGCGTCCTCCATAAAGGCGCAGAATCCGAATGGTTTTACTTCAATATAGTCAAAGCATCGCCGGGCGGGAATAGCGGCAAACTCGAGGATCGGCGGGCCTGCTATGCGGCGGCGCTGGGCGCTTGGCGGATCGCCGCGGCGGGGCATTCCCCTGCCACCCGGAGTGCAATAGATTGCATGTCGAACAGTGCAACTTCCTGCAAGGTCCAAAAGTCCATCATGGCAAAGTATCTTCTGGTCAGCTTCAAGACGTGCCCGTGGGTGCAGCGCGCGGCGATCGTGCTGCGCGAGAAGAACGTGGCGTTCGAGTTCCGGCATATCGACCCGGACAACCGGCCCGACTGGTTCCTCGCCATCTCGCCGCACAAGAAGGTGCCGGTGCTGCGTATCGACGACACAGTGTCGCTGTTCGAATCGAATGCGATCGCCGAATATTTGGAGGAGACGATCGCGCCGCGGCTCCATCCCGAGGATCCGGTGCAGCGCGCCGTCAATCGGGCCTGGACCGATTACGTGCCGACCTTCGCCGGCTCCGTGACGGCGACGGGCTATGCCGCCGACGAATCGGCCTACAAGGCGGCCGCCGAAAAAATACCGGCCGCTTTCGGGCAGCTCGAACGCGCGCTAGAAAAGCAAAGCGCCGCCGGACCGTTGTTCAACGGCGCCAAATATTCGCTGGTCGACGCCGGCTATGCGCCGTTCCTGCAGCGCTACTTTTTCCTCGACCGCGTCAAGCCGCTCGGCGTCATCGACAAATTCCCGCGGCTGAAGGCGTGGGCGCAGGCGCTGATGAAGCGGCCGTCGACGCATTCCTTCCCGGAAGCCGAGTTCGAGGCTTTGTACCGGGCGAACCTGAAACGACGCAAAGTCTGGGTGTCGCAATTCATCCCCGACGTCGCGGTGGCGGCGGAGTAGCGGCCGAAGCACATCGCCGCGATTGATAGGCCTCTCACTCGTCCGTGCCAGGCTACATGGGGCTACCGCGCGGCGCTCCGATACGCCAGACGGGCATGCCCCACACAATAGGATAAACCACCAACTGCGTCATTGCCGCAAAAGCAAAAGTCCTCGGCTCCAGGATCGCTGATCGGCCAACGGCATTTTCCTTCGGCAAGATCGAGCAGTGAGCAGCGCTTGGCGCTGTCGATCGCCTCTTCCGCGTTTACGATCGAAGTCGCTGCGTATGCTGCCTGCAATACCCGAAGTGGGGAAAATACTGCTGGCCGCCGCGGCCGCACCCTCGCACGAGGCGTGTGAGCTGTTCCCCGCCACAGCCCGAGCCTGTGGATTTTTCCTATGACGGCGTTGCGGGAAAGACCGATCTCGCCGGCAATTTGCCCGCACGAAAATCCCGCTTCGACATAGCGCCGCAACTGATCCACGCGTTCCGTGGTCCAGGTTTGTGTTTCAGAACTCATGGGATGGCCTCTCGATGCAGCAGCCCCGGCATTGCCGGCGCTCTGGGACGCCAAACCCGCTTGCCCGAACGCAGAAGCCGAAGCGCCTGTCCGCGATCAATCTGCTCAAGGATTCGCGGCCCGCCGCGGCCCCGAAGTCCCCCAGCGGCAAAACCGTCCCATGATTCGAGTCGGCTTGCAAGAGTTATAACCATATTATAATGGCATTATAACTCGAACCGGAGTACGACCATGGCGCGACCGGAAAACCGCTCTGAGGCGCGCGCGCTCAGCCTGACCCTTCCAACGGAGACGTTTAATTATCTGGTTCTGCTCGCTACACGCGGAAAACTTGGGCGCACCGAAAATGAGGTGGCGACGCATATTCTGGTGCGGGAGGCGTACGCGATGCAGCTACGCGCCTTCCACAACGAGAGCATCCCGCCACCCACCGATCAGGAGTAATTCATCGCACGTGCCGTCCGGCGCGCTACGCCTTATCGAGCCTGATGCCGGCCGACTTCGGGCGCCGCGCGAGCGACCCGGCCTAACGCAGTAGGACTAATAGCGGAGGTAGTCCTCGCGCTCGCTGGCCCACGCGCGCTCATCCGCGCGCGCCAGCGCCTCCAGGTCGCCCGGCGTGGCGCGTGCGTCGTCGACCCACTCGCGCAGCAACGGACTGCCGTTGATGACATCGATGGCGAGCTTGCCGTGCTCGTACTCGTAGGCGAAATCGCGCCACAGCGGGTAGTCGGGATGCAGGCAGCGGATCGCCTTGAAGGCGAGCGCCACAACGCGCCACGGCTTGAATGCGCCGTGGTCGTACAGCGGGCCTTCGGTGTGAATCTGCACGCCGCTGCACAGCTTGCCGGCGTGCTTGTGGAAGGTCGGCTCGAACCAGCAGGCGCGCAAGGTGCAGCCGGCGAGCCAGTGCGGCGCCAGCGCCTGCATCTCCTTGATCACCGCGCCCGCGTCGATATCGGGCGCGCCAAAAAGTTCGAGCGGGCGCGTGGTGCCGCGGCCTTCGGACAGCGTCGTGCCTTCCACCAGCACCGTGCCCGCATAGGCGCGCGCCATCCAAAGGTTCGGCGCGTTGGGGCTGGGATTGACCCAGGCGCGCGCGCCGAGCGGCCAGCCGAAACCGGGCGCCGCGTCAGGCTGCCAGCCCTCCATCGCGATGACGCGATAGGCGACGTCGAGCTTGAGCGTTTTGACAAACCACGCGCCCAGCTCGCCGAGCGTGAGGCCGTGCCGCATCGGCAATGGGCCGGCGCCGACAAAACTTTCCCAGCCCGCGCGCAGCCGCAAACCTTCGACCGGGCGGCCAACCGGATTGGGCCGGTCCAGCACCCATACGTCTTTGCCGCGGTGCGCCGCGGCTTCCAGCATGTAGCGCAGCGTGGTGACGAATGTGTAGATGCGGCAGCCCAGATCCTGCAGGTCGACAAGGACCACGTCGAATGCGTCGAGCATCGCTGCCGTCGGCCGGCGCACTTCGCCGTACAGACTGAACACCGGGATGCGGTGCACCGGGTCAAAAAAATCCGGCGATTCGATCATGTTGTCCTGCTTGTCGCCGCGCAGCCCGTGCTGCGGCCCGAAGGCAGCGGTGAGCTTGATGTCGCCGCAGGCGGCGAGCGCATCGAGCGCATGGATCAGATCGGCGGTAACGGAAGCCGGATGCGCCAGCAAAGCAATGCGGCGGCCGGCAAGCGGCGCGCGCAGGCCGGGTTCGGCGATGAGACGGTCGATGCCGAATTTCATGTTGGCGAAGTCCTACCCGATGCTTGGAGCGCTTTACTGCAACTCCAGCGCAAAGCAATCGGCGTGATGGAAATCGGGTTTTTTGAACGGATGCGCCAGCGCCCAATACGATTTACCGCCGTCGGTTTCTTCAAGCACGGCCGAAAGGCCAAGCCGCCATGTCGCGGCGCGGCCAAGCGCGGATGACTCGTCCCATTGCAGCGCGGCTTGCAGCGTGAAGCGCGCGGCTCCCGTCTCCACCTCGATCCGCGGCGCGTCGATGTCGCCGGCAGCCCGCATGCCCGTTCGATAGCCGTCGAACCGGTACGCCGCCCACTGCGTCGAGGGCGCAAAGTTGAGCTCGTAATAGGCCTCGCCCAACGACGGCCGGACGAAGGCTTCGAAGCAGGTATGCCGCCAAAGTCCGTCGGTCCGCGCAGGTGCTGCAACCGCCGGCAGCACCAGCTCGCCGATGTTGCCGCTCACCACATAGCG
>JASHSE010000510.1 GCA_030036975.1 Xanthobacteraceae bacterium
TGCATGCTGCGCGGCGCCGACGAGCTGAAGAAGGTGCTGCGCCGGATGATCGGCGACGAGAACGAGGTCAGCGCCGACGGCAAATTCTCCTGGATCGAGGTCGAGTGCCTCGGTGCCTGTGTCAACGCGCCGATGGTGCAGATCAACGCCGACTATTACGAGGATCTCACGCCCGACAGCTTGACGCGCATCATCAACGATCTGTCCGCCGGACGTGCAGTCAAGGCCGGCCCGCAAATCGACCGCATCAATTCGGCGCCGGTCGGCGGGCCGATGACGTTGACCGATCCATCGCTGTTCGCCGGTGAAACGGGTGCGCAAGGCGAGGGTGACTCGCCGGACGACGACGCCAAAAAACCCGGTGCCGCCGCCAACGTCCATGAAGCGCCGATGCCAAAGCCGCCGATTGCCGACGCAACCGATCCGAGGCGCCAGTAACGACATGCTCGCCGACCAGGACCGCATCTTCAAGAATCTGTACGGGCAGCACGATTGGCGCCTCAAAGGGGCGCGCGCCCGCGGCGCCTGGGACGGCACCAAGGACATATTGGCGCGCGGCCGCGAGGCGCTGGTCAACGAATGCAAGGCCTCAGGCCAGCGCGGCCGCGGCGGCGCCGGCTTCGCGACCGGGCTGAAATGGTCGTTCATGCCCAAGGAGGTGTTGCCGGGGCGCCCGCATTATCTCGTGGTCAATGCCGACGAGTCCGAACCCGGCACCTGCAAGGACCGCGACATCATGCGCCACGATCCGCATCTGTTGATCGAAGGCTGCCTGATCGCGGGCTGTGCCATGGCGGCGCATACTTGCTTCATCTACGTCCGCGGCGAGTTCATCCGCGAGCGCGAGCGGCTGGAGGCGGCGATCGCCGAAGCCTACGAGGCCAAGCTGATCGGCCAGAATAACGTCCATGGCTTCGACTTCGACATCATCCTGCACCACGGCGCCGGCGCCTACATTTGCGGCGAAGAAACGGCGCTGCTCGAAAGCCTCGAAGGCAAGAAGGGCATGCCGCGGCTCAAACCGCCGTTCCCGGCCAATATGGGCCTCTACGGCTGCCCGACCACCGTCAACAATGTCGAGACGATCGCACAAGTCCCTGACATCATGCGCCGCGGCGCCGCGTGGTTCGCCGGCATCGGCCGGAAGAACAATACGGGGACAAAACTGTTCTGCATTTCCGGTCACGTCGAGCGGCCGTGCAACGTCGAAGAAGAGATGGGCATTCCGCTGCGCGAACTGATCGAGCGCCATGCCGGCGGTGTGCGCGGCGGCTGGGGCAATCTGCTCGCGGTCATCCCGGGCGGCTCGTCGATGCCGATGATTCCGGCCGGCGCCGATCAGGCCGACACGCTGCTCATGGATTTCGACGGCTGCCTTGAAAAGAAATCGGCGTTCGGCACCGCGGCGGTGATCGTCATGGACAAGTCCGCCGACATCGTGCGCGCCATGGCGCGCATCTCCTATTTCTACAAGCACGAAAGCTGCGGCCAGTGCACGCCGTGCCGTGAGGGCATGGGCTGGATGTGGCGCGTGCTCGAACGCATGGCCGAGGGCCGCGCCCACAAGCGCGAGATCGATCTGTTATGGGAGGTGACGAAGCAGATCGAAGGCCACACGATCTGCGCGTTCGGCGACGGCGCCGCCTGGCCGGTGCAGGGCTTGTTGCGCCACTTCCGCCCCGAGATCGAGCGGCGCATCGACCAATATACCGCGAACCCGCATCCCGAACCGGTCGCGGTGGCGGCGGAGTAAAGAGCCAATGACCAAGCTCGTCGTCGACGGCAAGGAGATCGACGTTCCGCCGGAATACACGCTCCTGCAGGCGTGCGAGGCCGCGGGCGCCGAGATTCCGCGCTTCTGCTTTCACGAGCGGCTGTCGATCGCCGGCAATTGCCGCATGTGCCTGGTCGAATTGGCCGGTTCGCCGAAACCGGTGGCGAGCTGCGCCTGGGGCGTGCGCGACTGCCGCCCCGGGCCAAAGGGCGAGCCGCCGCAGGTGAAAACCCGCTCGCCGATGGTGCGCAAGGCGCGCGAAGGCGTCATGGAATTTTTGCTGATCAATCATCCGCTCGATTGCCCGATCTGCGACCAGGGCGGCGAATGCGATCTGCAGGACCAGTCGATGGCCTACGGCGTCGACGCCAGCCGTTACCGCGAAAACAAGCGGGCGGTCGAAGACAAATATCTCGGCGCGCTGGTCAAGACCTCGATGAACCGCTGCATCCAGTGCACCCGCTGCGTGCGCTTTGCCGCAGAGGTCGCCGGCGTGCCGGAGCTCGGCGCCACCGGGCGCGGCGAGGACATGGAGATTACGAGCTATCTGGAAGAGGCGATGACCTCGGAGCTGCAAGGCTGCGTCGTCGATCTCTGTCCGGTCGGCGCGCTCACCGCTAAGCCGTACGCATTTACGGCGCGGCCGTGGGAGCTCGGCAAGACCGAGTCGATCGACGTGATGGACGCGCTCGGCTCGGCGGTCCGCATCGACACCCGCGGCCGCGAGGTCATGCGCATCCTGCCGCGCACCAATGACGACATCAACGAGGAATGGATTTCCGACAAGACCCGCCACGTCGTCGACGGTCTGCGCACCCAGCGTCTCGATCAGCCCTATATTCGCCAAGGCGGCCGGCTGCGCCCGGCGACCTGGGCAGAAGCCTTCAAGGCTATCGCCGCCAAGGTCGCGCGCATAAACCCGAAACGCATCGGCGCGCTGGTTGGCGACCTTGCCGCGGTCGAGGAAATTTTCGCGCTCAAAGACCTGATGAGCCGGCTTGGCGTCGTCAATCTCGATTGCCGGCAGGACGGTTCGGCGCTCGATCCGCGCCGGGGCCGGGCAACCTATCTGTTTAACGCCACCATCGCCGGGATCGAGGCGGCCGACGCGTTGTTGATCGTCGGCGCGACGCCGCGAAAAGAGGCCGCGGTGCTCAATGCCCGCATCCGCAAGCGTTGGCGCGCCGGCAATTTCCCGATCGGCCTGATCGGCCCGAAGGCGGACCTGACTTATCCTTACGATTATCTCGGCGCCGGCCCCGAGACGCTCGCCATGGTGGCGCGGCATTCGTTTGCCGAGGCGCTGCGCAAGGCCGAACGTCCGCTGCTGCTGGTCGGCGCCGGCGCGTTTGCGCGCGCCGACGGCGCCGCCATCGCCGCGCTCGCGACGAAAGCCGCAATCGAGCTTGGCGCGGTCAAGGACGGCTGGAACGGCTATTGCGTGCTGCACAGCGCCGCCTCGCGGGTCGGCGCGCTCGATCTCGGCTTCGTGCCCGGGCAGGGTGGGCTCACCGCGCGGCAGATGGCGGCGCCCGGCACGCTCGATGTGGCGTTTCTGCTCGGCGCCGACGAGATCGACGTCGCGCCCGGCGCCTTCGTCGTTTACATCGG
>JASHSE010000511.1 GCA_030036975.1 Xanthobacteraceae bacterium
CGCGATCCGGCCGTCGTCGTGCTGGCGATCAAGCCGCAGGTGGCGGCGGAGGCGATCGCGCCGCTTCGCCCGGTCGTCGGCTCAACGACGCTCGTCGTCTCGATCATGGCCGGCCGCACGCTGCAATTTCTCTCGACCGCGCTGCCTCGCGCCGGCGCTTTGGTGCGCGCCATGCCCAATACGCCGGCTTCCATCGGGCGCGGCATCACGGTTGCGGTGCCGCTGCGGACGAGCGGCGCGCAGCGTCAGCTTGCCGAACGTCTGCTCGCCGCCACCGGTGCGGTCGAATGGACCGATGACGAAACTTTGATGGACGCTGTCACGGCGATGTCGGGTTCCGGGCCGGCTTATGTGTTCCTGCTGGCCGAAGCTTTGGCGCAGGCCGGTGTCGCGGCGGGATTGCCGAAATCGCTTGCGGAAAAGCTCGCCCGCGAGACCGTCGCCGGCTCGGGCGAATTGCTGCACCGGTCCGCCCTCGATGCCGCCGCGTTGCGCGCGAACGTCACCTCGCCGGGGGGCACCACCGCGGCGGCGCTTGAGGTCTTAATGGCGGAAAACGGACTCAAAACCCTGATGCAAAGAGCCGTGGCCGCCGCGACTGCGCGGTCGCGTGAGCTCGCCGGCCGATGATCGCGGCTTGGAAGCGCCGCGCGCCGCCCCTACATTGAGGTTTGCCGGTGCCGCATTTTTGCGCGGCCTGGCGCTGACCTCGCGCGCGTAGGAGTCCGGTCATGGCCCGCAAAGCGTTCCGCCCCGCACGATCCGCACGCCAGCCGCAACCGTCGTCGCCGCCTCCGGCCGGCGCGGCGCCGTCAAGCGACCGCGACAAAATCATTGCCGCGCTGTTTGCGCTGCTTGCCGAAAAGCCGATCGAGGGCATCGGTTTTGCCGAAATTGCCGAGCGCGCCGGCGTGTCGCTCGCCGAGCTGCGCGGCGCCTTCGGCTCGCCGCTCGCGATCGTGGCGGCTCATGTCAAGGACATCGACCGCGCCGTGCTCGCCTCCGACTTCAGCGACATGGCGGAGGAGCCGCCGCGGGAGCGGTTGTTCGACGTGCTGATGCGCCGGCTCGAACTGTTGGCGCCGGACCGCCAGGCGATCCGTTCGCTCATGCGTTCGGCGCGGCGCAACATGCCGCTGGCGCTGGCGCTCAATGCGCTCGCCGCGCGCTCGCAGAAATGGATGCTGGCGGCGGCCGGCATCCCGGCTGCGGGACCGCGTGGCGCGTTGCGCGCGCAAGGGCTGGCGCTATTGTACAGTTCCGTGCTGCGCGCCTGGGTGCGCGACGACGATCCGGGCCTGGCGCGCACCATGGCGGCGCTCGACCGCGCGCTCGGCCGCGGCCAGCGCTTCGCCGGCATCCTCGACGATCTGTGCTTCATCCCCTCGCGCCTTTGCCGTCTGCGCTCGCGCCGGCGCCGCCGCGGCGAGGACGACGCGGAGGAATCGGCGGCGGCGTGATGCAGCGGCGCGCCCAGCAACCGGCAGGCTGCTCGAAACTTAGAGCGTTTCCCGACGATGATGAATCGTCATTGCGAGCGACCCGCCTACGCTCGCTGCGCGAGCTACGGCGTGGTTTGAGTCACGGCGTAGCGCGAAGGCGAAAGCGAAGCAATCCAGAGCGGCTTGCGCAAGCTTCGGGATTGCTTCGTCGCCCCTTCGGGGCGCCTCGCAATGACGCCGCTGATGCAGTCCGATCGGGAAAGGCTCTAATACCAACAGCACTTAATAGGTGACCCTCATCCTGAGGTGCTCGGCGCGTCAGCGCCGAGCCTCGAAGGATGCAGGCCTCCGCGCCGCGGCCTCATCCTTCGAGGCTCGCTTCGCTCGCACCTCAGGATGAGGGTAATGGCATGAGTCATCGTCAAAGGCCGTTGGTATAATATAAGCGCATCATGCTGAGCCAGCGGCGGTGTCTTTGGACCAACTAATCGTCGACACGCCCTATCAATATAGAGTGGCGGTATGACGCCAATGCGGTCAGTCCCAAGATGGGCGCCGTCCGTCTTGACAGGTGGGACTTCCGTTGTCACGCTGTCCGACAATTCCAAGCGCAAAATCCGTGGGCGTTGTCACTCGAGTATCGAGCACACGCCGCGACAGGGGGGTACAGATGAAGCGATTTGCTGCGACGATGCAGGTCGCCGGCGTAGTGACGCTGGCACTGTTCGGGATCGGTGACGCGCAGGCGCAAGAGGTGACGCGCAGCAACACGGGGGCGGCGGCCGCGGTGGCGGCGCCAACCGTCACCTAGGACATGCTCAACCGCGCCGCCGGCGATACCAATAATTTCCTGCAGACCAACGGCGACTACGATCAGCATCGGTTCTATCCGGCGCGCCAGATCAATCGCTCGAATGTGAAGGGACTTCGCGTCGCCTGGATTTTCCAGACCGATGTGCGCGAATCGATGGAGACCTCGCCGATCGTCGTCAACGGCGTGATGTATGTGACGACTCGTTTGACCACGTTTATGCGCTCAACGCCCGGACCGGCGAGCTGCTCTGGCAGTACAAGCACGATATGGGCCCGATCACGACCTATTGCTGCGGCCCGAACAATCGCGGCGTCGCCGTCTATGGGGACAAGGTCTATCTCGCCACGCTCGATGCCAAGCTCGTCGCGCTCGATGCCAAAACCGGAAACGTGGTGTGGAGCAAGCAGATCGCCGATCCGAGCCTCGGCTACAGCGAAACGATGGCGCCGACCGCCGTCGACGGCAAAATCCTGATCGGGACCAACGGCGGCGAATACGGCATTCGCGGCTTCGTCAAGGCTTACGACGCCAACACCGGCGATCTGTTATGGACCTTCAACACCATTCCCGACCATACGGTGGGCGTGTGGGCGACCAAGGATGCGACCGGCCGCGACATGCATCGCGACATCGCTGCCGAGAAGGCGCAGTTCGCCAAGACCGGCGATCCGTACAAGACGCTCGGCGGCGGGGTGTGGCAGAATCCTTCGGTCGATCTCGCGACCAAGCGCATCTATTTCGTGGTCGGCAACCCGTCACCGGATCTCGACGGCGCCAATAGGCCCGGCGACAATCTCTATACCGACTCGCTGGTGTCGGTCGATCTCGATACCGGAAAGTTGGCGTGCTACTACCAATACATCGCGCATGACCTCTGGGATCTGGACGCCACCAGCCCGACGGTCCTGGTCGATGTCAAAGACAGAAGCGGAAAGACGGTGCCCGGCGTGCTTCAGGCCGGCAAGACCGGCTACATCTACGTCAACGATCGCAACAATTGCCAACTGATCCGCTTCTCCGAGCCGATGGTCTCGCAGCACGGCCGTTGGACGCTGCCAAGCCCGACCAAGCCGCTCGACCCGAATGCGGCACGCATGTTCCCCGGCGCCAATGGCGGCGTCGAGTGGTCGCCAATTGCGACAATGCCGTCTGAGAACCTTGCCTTTGCCATCAACCTCGAGCAGCAGATGACCTATACGG
>JASHSE010000512.1 GCA_030036975.1 Xanthobacteraceae bacterium
CGCCTCAATGTCCACTTTGATGTCTGGCTCGGCGAGAGCGATGTGCATGATACATTGGAGGTGCTGATTGAAAACTTGAAAGCCCGACACATCGCTCAACTGGACCAGGGCGCGCCACAAGCGGGTGCATCACTCCCGCCACGCGTCGCGCAGCGGCCAGCGGCAGGCGAGGATCGTCAGCCCGGCGAGCGCGCCGATGCCGGCAATCATCAGGAAAAATTCCGGCTTTGCCATGCGGCTCCAGAAACTGCCGATATAGCCGGCCAGGAAGCCGCCGACGAAGCTGGTCGCCAGCCATACGCCCATCATCATGGATAGAATGCGCGCCGGCGCGATTTTTGTAACGAACGACAGCCCGACCGGCGATAGATAAAGCTCGCCGAGCGTGAGGGCGACGAAATAGCCGAAGAGCCACAGCCAGCTCGCTTTGCCGCCGCCGGCGGACAGCGCCGCCAGCGCCATGATGAGATAGGCGACGGTCAGGCCGAAGCAGCCGAGCGCCATTTTGCCGATGGTGCGCGGCTCGCGGCCGTTGCCCGCCTGCCGCGCCCACAGCGCCACGACGAACGGCGTGAAGGCGAAGATCATGAATGGATTGAAAGCGAGAAACGACGTCGTCGGAATTTGGCCGGTCAAGCCGAACAGCGACACGGTGCGGTCGGTCCGGGCGTCGGCCCACAGAATAATCGTGTTTCCCATCTGCTCGTAGGCCGCCCAGAACAGCGTCATCGGCACGAATAAAACGAGCAGCGCGATGATGCCGCGCCACTCGCTGCGGTCGAACGGCTTTTTTTGCTCCGCACGTTTTTGCTCCGCACGTTTTTGCTCCGCACGCGCCGACTGACCGCCGCCCATCCCTGCCCCGCTTGCGGAGCAGGGATGGGCGGCGGCATCCGGCGGGAACAGCGGCAGCCCACGGAGATAAATCGCAAGCCCGATACACATGCCGACGCCGGCGGCGGCGAAGCCGTAATGCCAGCCGGCCGCTTCGCCCAGCGTGCCGCAAATGAGCGGCGCCAGGAACGCGCCGATGTTGATGCCGACATAGAAGATCGAATAGGCGCGGTCGCGGCGCTCGTCGCCCGGCGCGTAGAGCCCGCCGACTTGCGTCGAAATATTCGGCTTGAAGGCGCCGCTGCCGATGATGAGAAACAGCAGCGCCAGCAGAAACAGTTGCTCGGCCGCCATCATGAAATGGCCGACCGCCATCAGCGCGGCGCCGAGCACCACGGTACGGCGGCGGCCGAGCGCGCGATCGGCCAGAAGGCCGCCGAATATGGGGGTGAAATAAACCAGCGCCGTGTAAAAGCCCCAGATTTGCGACGACAGCGGCTGCACGTCGAGCGGGCCGAACAAGGTTTCAAGCGCGCCTTTGACCGGTTGGAGGCCGATCACCGTGCCGGAATGCTCCGGCAGCAGCAGATATTTGGTCATGTAGAGCACGAGCAGCGAGCGCATGCCGTAAAACGAGAAGCGCTCCCACATCTCGGTGGCGAACAGGAAGGTGAGGCCTTTGGGATGGCCGAATAGATCCGGCGATTGGCCTGCGCCGTGCAAAGCGTGTTTCGAGATCCGATCAGCCACTAGGCCGCCCTTATGTTGTCATGCCCCGCGACCCGCCTTCGCTCGCCGTGCGAGCTGCGACGGGTTTGAGTCCGCCGCAACGCGGAGCGCGGAGGTGGAAAGCAGGGCATCCAGCAATCGCCGAAGGGACTTGAATGTCCGACCCCTCCAGTGATTACTTGCTCATCCGCCTGCGCGGATGATGACAATAAAACAGTTTCGGCGCCACGGAGACATCATGCCCGCCACCCATCCGGAAGAAGCGAAAAATTTCCGCCTGCTCGGCCACGATCCGTCGGCGGCATGGGGCGGCGGCTCGCTGGTGCAGGTGCACAAGGGCCATGCCTATGTGGGCGCGGTCGGCGGCTCGAGCTACAACGGCCCGGAAGGCTTTACCGTCCACGACGTGCGCGATCCGAAAAAGCCAAAAAATGTCGGCGAATTCCGCGCGCCGCCCGGCATTCATTGCCACAAACTGCGCATCGTCGGCGACGATCTGCTCTACGTCAATTCCGAGCGGCTCGCCGGCGACAAGGGCAGGAACGCGCGCGCCGGCTTTTTCATCTTTGACGTTTCGAAGCCGGCCGAGCCGAAGCCGGTCGGCTTCTACGACATGCCGGGCTCGGGCCCGCACCGCTTCGGCGTCGATCTTGATCGCGGGCTCGCCTTCATGCCGAACGACGCGCCGGGCTGGAGCAAACGCGTAATCTGGACGCTCGACATCAAGAATCCGCTCAAGCCCGAGGTCATCAGCATCTGGGGCCTGCCGTGGATGAAGACAGATTCCGACGAAGTCGGCAACGATCCGCATCCGGCCGAAGAGGCGACCACGCTGCACGGGCCGCCGATGATCCGCGGCAACCGCATGTATTGCGCCTGGTGGGGCGGCGGCGTATCGATCATCGACTGCAGCGACTTGCGCGCCATGAAGCTCGTCGGCCACACCAAATGGTCGCCGCCGTTTCCGGGCTCCAACCATACCTTCTGGCCGATCGGCGACCGGCCGTATCTGATCGCCACCGACGAGGCGCGCGCCAAGCAAAAATACTGGGACGCCCAGTTCATGTGGATCATCGACGCGCGCGAGGAAGCCAATCCGGTGCCGGTCGCGACCTACATGCCGGACCGGGAAAAATATTATGACCGGCCCGGCCGGTTCGGCGCTCACAACATTCTGGAAAACCTTCCGGCATCGGGACCTTGGAAGGACATCGTGTTCCTCACCTATTTCAA
Source organism: Xanthobacteraceae bacterium (assembly GCA_030036975.1). Lineage (GTDB taxonomy): Bacteria > Pseudomonadota > Alphaproteobacteria > Rhizobiales > Xanthobacteraceae > BOG-931. The sequence continues at coordinate 2,797 of JASHSE010000512.1, forward strand.
CGCCGGACTGCGCGCGATCAACGTCAGCGATCCGCTGCACCCGAAAGAAGTCGGCTGCTACGTGCCGGAGCGGCCGAAAGGCACGCCGGGCATCCAGTCGAACGACATCGGCGCCGACGACGAGGGCCGGCTCTATCTGATCGACCGCTGGGGGCAGGGCATGCACATTCTGGAGTATTTGGGGTGAGCGTCACCCTTTCTCACGTCGCCCGCTATTTATCTACCGCATAAGACGAGTTTCTATTGACAGCCACTCTAGATTATCATAAACCTTAGCGGAAATTCTAAGTTGGGGAGAGTGAGAGATGGCTGATCCTACGGTGCTAACAGAGACTGGTATCGAAAATCTCCGGTTCTTTGTGAAATTTCTTGCAAACAACAATCTTATTGACGACGCATACCAGCGACTGCAAGCGGCTGGCATCACTCGATTGCGAATTTCGATTGATGTCGTCAAAGAAATTCAAGCTATGATCCAAGAAAAATCGCAACAGATGGGAGGGGCCGATAGGGCTGCACAAGCCGTTATAACTTCAGCGCATAATAACAATTTGGGCTAAAAAATCTTTAGCAGGCTAGCCTGGGATTGGGTCGAGCTTAAGGTCGTCGACGAGAGCGTCTCCGACGGAACCGAGCCAGTCCTGGGCACTCGTCCACCTACCTCCCTCCGAGCCCTCGAGCAAGAGAGAATGTTGATACTCGTGCATGGCGAAAAGCTGCTCCGCTACCGGGCCGTGCCTTCTTGATGTCTTCGAGCTGGATGTGATGTCCTTCATTTTTGTACCGTATCTCTTGAAGTATAGTAACGTATGAGCGGTATCGATGCCTCCCAAAAACGGCCGCAGCCAAGGACCACCACTCGTAATCCAATTGAAGGCATTGTAATTTCGACATGTTGAATAATTACATTCGTTGTCCCAATTAAGATGCTGCCAACGTAACTTTCTCCTGATCTCATTGCTAGACGGTAATATTTCAATTCCAAACTTCTCCGGCTGACGCGCTACGATTGCTCCTGCCGTCAACTCAAAGTGCCCAAAGCCCGTGATTTGCCATTCGGGTGAATGGAGTTCCAAAAACATAAGAGTATCCAAAGCTTCCTCGTGAGTTTCGGTCGGAAACCCGTAGAACGTCATAAGCTCTACCCCAATGTCATACTCCGACAACGCTTGTAGTAACCCTGGTACTTCTTCAATTTTTACTCCTTTATCAATCAAGTCGAGTACCCTTTGATTTCCCGATTCAAGACCAAACGAGATTGCTACACAACCCGCCATTTTGAGGTCGCGCGCAAGCTCCCTTTGCTTTATTGCCCGTTCCATTCGACATTCAGCCGCCCAAAAAATTCTCTTTTCCATTTTCCTGATTGCGGCGCAAAACCTTCTAAGAAACGAGGGGGAAATCGCGTCTACTGCAAGGTAGATATTGTCGGAATACTGTAGAATTGCCCTTATATCCTGCTCAACGCTTAGAATTGGGCGCTCTCGAGAAGGCGAGGTCGGCAGAGCGTCATTCAACCCATAGTCACAGAAAGTACATTTATTCCAATAGCAACCTCGAGTGGGCGAGTATAGGACCAACGGTTCCGGGGACCAATAAGCTTTCCAATCCCAGATGTCGTAGGCAGGAGTAGGAAGAATTCTTAAATCTACAGGTTCGCCCAGTAATAAACGGCGATCGGTCTGCTCCCCCTTGGTAATGACACCAGCTATTCTGGAAAAATCGAACTGATCTTGAGCTATGTGCTCAAGGATGTTCGGAAGAGTCAGATCGCCCTCACCCACCACCACTAAATCGACTTCGATAAGCTTAAACAGCAAGCTCGGAGAGCTGAGCGTTTTCGCTAAATCAGTGACCTCCGTCCCACCACAGCAAATTAATGCGTTCGGGAGTCGACGCTTGAGTAATTTGCATATCCAAGCCGCGAATGGCAGTTGACGCGTATAATTCACAGAAATTCCGATCAAGGCCGGATCCGCCTCCTGCGCTCGCTGAAGGAGAATGGTTTCATAGTATTTCTGCAACGGTTGATTCAGGAGCTCGAGATATTCTTCGTCGGACATATCTGCCATTGATGAAAAATTAGCGTAGCCAGCATCTTCGACGAAGAAGCCACTATAAGAGAATGGAAGCCCATCAAAA
>JASHSE010000513.1 GCA_030036975.1 Xanthobacteraceae bacterium
ACTACAAGAAAGCGGGCTTCGGCGATCTCCCGGTTCCGGGCGGGCTCAAGCGCCGCGACGGACAGCCCGGCTATCGGCCGCGCTATCCGGCGCTCGTGGAAGACCGCGTGCGCATGATCGGCGATTACGTCGCCTTCGTCATTGCCGAGAGCTACTATCAGGCGATCGATGCTGCGGAGCTGATCGAAGTCGACTACGAACCGTTGCCGGCGATTGTCTCGACCGGCGACGCGGTCAAGCCGGGCGTGCCGCTCGTTTGGGACGACTGTCCCAACAACATCGGCTTCATCCAGACCGAGGGCAACAAGGCGGCGACCGACGCCGCCTTTGCCCGCGCCGCGCATGTCGTCAAACACCACTTCGTCGTCAATCGCGTCACCGCCGCGACCATGGAGCCGCGCGGCTGCATCGGCCTGTTCGAGCCGACCGAGGGCCGCTACACGATCTACACGACGCTCCAGCGCACCAACGTGTTTCAGACCGAGCTTGCCAATTTCGTTCTGAAAGTGCCGGACAGCAAGATTCGCGTGGTCGCCGGCGACATCGGCGGCAGCTTCGGCATGAAGTCGGCGGTCTACAACGAGGTGGCGCTGGTGTTGCTCGGCGCCAAGATCATCGGCCGTCCGGTCAAATGGGTGGCGACGCGCTCGGAATCGTTTCTCTGCGACGCCCAGGCGCGCGACAACGTCACCGCGGCCGAACTGGCGCTCGACGGCGAAGGCAACTTTCTCGGCTTTCGGGCAAAAATCATCGCCGCGATCGGTGCCTATCTGCAGGTCGGCATGCAGGCCTTTACGGGCAATCTCGGCACGCTCGCCGGCGTCTATCGCACGCCGGCGTCCCACATCGATGTCACCGCGGTGTTCACTCACACCCAGCCGGTGCGGCCCTATCGCGGCAACGGCCGACCGGAAGCCGGTTACATCATCGAGCGCATGGTCGACCTCGCCGCCGACGAGCTCGGCATCGATCCGGCCGAATTGCGCCGCCGCAACACCATTCCGCCGAGCGCGCTGCCGTTCAAGACCAGCGTGACCTTCACGTACGATTGCGGCGAGTTCGAAAAGAACATGGACCTTGCGCTCGAAGCGGCGGATAAGAAAAGCTTCGAGGCGCGCCGCGCGCAGTCGCGCAAGCACGGCAAGCTGCGCGGCCTCGGCTTCTCCAACACCATCGAGCGCTCGGCCGCGGCCGGGCTCGAAGGCGCCGAGATCCGGTTCGACCGCACCGGCACGGTGTCGATCTTTTCCGGCAGTATCAATCAGGGCCAGGGCCACGAGACCGCGTTCAAGCAGATCGTGTGCGACAAGCTCGGCCTCGATCCCAACGAAGTCACCTACATCCAGGGCGACACCGACCAGGTCTTCTTTGCCGAAGGCACCGGCGGCTCGCGCTCGGCGACGTTCTCCGGCTCGGCGTTCACGCTCGCCGCCGAGAAGGTCGAGACCAAGGCCAAGGCGATCGCCGCCAAGATGCTGAAAGTCGACCTCGCCGGCATCAACTTCGCCGACGGCGTGTTCTCGAGCCAAAAGACCAATCAGACGCTGACCATCAAGGAAGTCGCCAAGGCGTCGCTCGATCCCAGGAATCTGCCGGATGGCATGGAGCCCGGCCTGATCGAAAAAGCGATCTACACCGGCAAAGTGGCGAGCTATCCGAACGGCTGCCACGTCTGCGAACTGGAAATCGACGAGGAGACCGGCGCGGTCGAGATCTTGCGCTACAACGTGGTCGATGACGTCGGCACGGTGATCAATCCGCTGCTGCTGCACGGCCAGGTCGACGGCGGCGTCGCCATGGGCATTGGCCAAATTCTCATGGAAGACATCAAGTTCGACGAGCAGGGCCAGATTCTGACCGGCTCGTTCATGGATTACGCCATGCCGCGGGCGAGCGATCTCGTCGGCTATCACGTCGAGAGCAACCCGGTGCCGACCAAAACCAACCCGCTCGGCGTCAAGGGCGCCGGCGAAGCCGGCTGCGTCGGCGCCATGCCGGCCGTCGCCAACGCCTTGGTCGACGCGCTCTCGGTGCTCGGCGTCAAGAACGTCGCCATGCCGGCCACGCCGGAAGTCTTATGGCGCGCAATCCACGGGGCGCGGGCGAAGGGGGCGTAGCGAAGCATTTGCCCTTTCCTTCCCTGTGACGAGGGACCATATTGTCCGGCATGTTATTCGAACGCCGGACGCGTGCGATGCAACTGACTATCGATATTCCTGATGATGTCGCCGAGCGGCTCAAGGCTGCCGGCGGCGACCTATCGCGGCGCGCGGTCGAGGCGTTCGCACTTGAAGAATACAAGCGTGGGCAACTCACCAAGCCCCAGCTGCGCCGCCTGCTCGGCTTTGGAACACGCGACGCCTTCGACGGCTTTCTCAAGGCCCATGGCATTTTTGAACCATACAGCCTCGATGAGCTTGCGCGCGAGCGGCGTGATCTCGACGAGATGTATACCGCTACTTCTGCAAGGTAATTTAAGCAGCGACCACCGCCACGCACTGAATCTCAAGCATCATCTCCGGCAGAGCGAAGCCGGCGACGGTGATGGCGGCGCTGGCGGGAAAATCCTTGCCGAAGATTTGCGTGCGCAATTCGGTCATGCGCGTGGTGTAGCGCGCGTCGATCAGAAACACCGTCATGGTGACGATGTCGGCGAGCTTGGCGCCGGCTTCGGCCAGCGTCTTCTCGATGTTGCGAAAAGTTTGCCGGCATTGCGCATCGAAATCGCCGGCGAGCGATGTGCCGGAATCGTCCACCGCGCCGGTGTGGCCGGCGACCCAAATGGTCTTGGTCGCGCCTTCGGTGATCACCGCCGGCGAATAGGCGCGGCTCTCCGCCCGCGCGCCGCGCACGAACGACTTTTTCATATGGCTTCCTCCCACACACGTCCTCATTGCTGCCGTCCGGCACGACCGCGACTGCCGACTGGACACGCGACAAGCCAATGCGCAGCATGGACCGCCGGTCAAGCCCGGCGGTGACGAGGCGGAGTGATCGTCTGATGGAAACGGCTGCGACGGCACCCGCGCCGCTTGCCGGCATCCGTGTGCTCGAATTCGCCCACGCCATCATGGGGCCGAGCGCCGGGCTGATCCTCGCCGATCTCGGCGCCGACGTGATCAAGGTCGAGCCGGTCGGCGGCGATACGACGCGGCGGCTGCCCGGCTTCGCCGCCGGCTTCTTCGGCACCTTCAACCGCAACAAGCGCAGCATCGCCATCGATCTGAAGGCCGCCGACGGCCGCGCGCTCATACATCGTCTGGCGGCGACCGCCGATGCGGCGATCGAAAATTACGCGCCCGGCACCATGGACCGGCTCGGCTGCGGCTACGACGATCTCGCCAACACCAACCCGCGGCTGGTCTATTGCGCGCTCAAAGGCTTTCTCTCCGGTCCCTACGAGCATCGCCCCGCCCTCGACGAGGTGGTGCAATTCATGGCCGGGCTCGCCTACATGACCGGACCGCCGGGCCAGCCATTACGCGCGGGCACGTCCGTCGTCGACATCATGGGCGGCGCGTTCGCGGTGATCGCCATCCAGGCGGCGCTGCGCGAGCGCGAGCGCACCGGCCGCGGCCAGTTCCTGAAATCGGCGCTGTTCGAATCGACCGCGTTCCTGATGGCGCAGCACATGGCCGGCCAGGCGATCACCGGGCGCGAGCCGCCGCCGATGCCAGCGCGCGAAGGCGCCTGGGCGATCTATGAGCCGTTCGCCACCGCCGACGGCGAGCAGATCTTCGTCGGGCTGACCAGCAACCGGCAGTGGCACCGCTTCTGCGCGCATTTCGGCCGCCACGATCTCCTGCAAAACCCGGCCTATGCGAGCAACGAGGACCGCGTGCGCGAGCGCCCGACGCTGCTGCCGGTCGTCGCCGCTATCGTCGCCAAACACCGGCGCGACGAGCTTGCCGGACTGTTTGACCGCATCGATATTCCGTTTGCGCCGGTCGCCAGACCCGGCGACCTGTTCGACGATCCGCAGCTCAATGCCGGCGGCCGCATGCTCGACGTGGCGTTTCCAGGTGGCGTCGTGACGAAGTTGCCGCCGCTGCCGGTCGAAATGGCAGGACATACGATCGGATTGCGCCGGCAGCCGCCCGCGATCGGCGAGCACACCGCCGAGATTCTGACCGAGCTTGGCCTCCCCAAGTCCGACATCGAAGCGCTTTGCCGGCGCGGCATCGTCGAGGCCGCGGCGCACGAGAAAACGAGCATCACATGAGCGATCTGCCGAAACGCGTCGAGATCAGCGAAGAGGGTCCGCGCGAGGGCTTTCAGTTCGAGAAAGGCCCGATCGCGAC
>JASHSE010000514.1 GCA_030036975.1 Xanthobacteraceae bacterium
GTGAGCTCAGGACCCACTTCCTTGGCGAGGAAGGGGATCTGATAGGGGATCACCATCTTCATCTTCGGGGTCAGGCCGAACTGCTTGGCCTGCTGCACCGACAGCACGGCGTTGCGTCCCCAGTTCACGTTGATGATGAACTCGGCCCCGGAATTGGCGATGTTGGTGAGATACTGGCTGAAATCCTGGGTGCCGAGCGGCGACACCTGGTCGGTCACCTTGGTCCAGCCGCCGTTCTTGATCAGGTAGTCGCTCGATGACTTGGTGACGGTGTGGCCGTAGGTGTAGTCCGGCGTCATCCACGCCGCCTTCCGGTTCTTGCCGAAGGTCTTGATCAGCACCGGGCCAATGGCGTTGGCCGCGGTTTCGCCATAGAAATTTTGGCGAAAGCTGTAGCGCACGCAGTCCTTGCCGGTCGTATCGTTGGAGCCGGAAATGCCTGTGACGTACAGCACCTTCTCGCGCTGGGCGAAGTGATTGAGCGCGACCGCGACCGCGCTCGAGGTCGACCCCGTCATCAGGATGATCTTGTTCTGGTTGATGAAGGTCTGCTGCTCCTGCACCGCCTCGTTCGGCTTGGCGGCGGAGTCGCCGACGAGCAACTTGACTTGCTTGCCGAGCAGACCCTTGGTGACCTTCGGCGCTATCTTCTTGAGCAGCGGATCGCCGCTGTTGATGTGGTCGACCGCGAGCTGCCAGCCCTTGAGTTCGTCCTCGCCCGCGGACGCGTAGGTGCCGGTGAGCGGCGTGGACACGCCGATATTGACGGTGTCGCCCTGCGAACCCGCCGGCCAGGTGCCGATCGGCGGCTGGTCGTCCGCAAATGCCGGCATGATGAGCGGAAAGCCGGCGCCGCCGCCTGCCGACAGCGCGCCAAGGCCCGCTCCGGTTGCGACTGCTTGCCGCAGCAGGCCGCGGCGCGAAAGTCCAGGATGTGAAGGCGTTTTACTACTGGTCATATCGACCTCCCTTGTTCGATACTGTGCAGACGGCTGCTTTGGCCCCGCGGCAGGGTCGCTTTGGCGGCCTTTTCGTTAGAGATCTTCCTCTATGAGCCGTTTCGCTCGTGAACCCGTCGCCAGAGCGCAGAATGCCCGAACTGTTGGAAAAGTCACGGGCTTCGCCCTTGCAGGCCCGGCGGTAAGGTTATCGGGCGGACCAGGCGCTGAAATCAAGTTGGACTAAAGTCGTTGCCGCCCGCTAACAGCCTCAAACCGCAACAGAAAGACCGCCGGACCACGAACCCGGCGTTCGGCAGCCGCAAGCTCAAGCTCGGCACCTTCCAGACCAATCTCGATTCCGGCTGCGTCATGTCGGACCTCGACGGCCGGCTCGACATCACTTGGCCCAATACGGTGGCGCTGGCGCAGCTCGCCGACGCCATGGAATTCGAGGCCCTCGTGCCGGTGGCGCGCTGGCGCGGTTTTGGCGGCTTAACCGATCCGCAGGGACCCGGCTTCGAGACCTACACGTGGGCGGCCGGCATCGCCGCTTCGACGCGGCATTCCGGCGTGGTCTCGACCTCGCACGTGGCGCTCAACCATCCGATCATCGCCGCCAAGCAGTCGACGGTGATCGATCACATCAGCAACGGCCGCTACACGCTCAACGTGGTCAACGGCTGGAATTTTCCGGAAATGGCAATGTTCGGCGTGTCGCTCCTGACGCACGAGGACCGCTATGCCTGCGCCGAGGAATGGCTCGGCATCGTCAAGCGGCTGTGGACGGAAGACGAGCGCTTCGACCACGAGGGCAAATTCTACAAGATCAGCGGCGGCTATCTGCAGCCGAAACCGATCCAGCATCCGCACCCCGCGATCATGAATGCCGGCTCATCCGAGCGCGGCCGCCATTTTGCCTGCAGGCACTGCGACCTCGTCTTCACCAATATCCGCACCCACGACATCGCCGCCAACATCGCCCACGTCGCCGCCTATCATCGGCTGGCGCGCGAGGAATACGGCCGCGAAGTGCGGGTGTGGAGCAACGCCACCATCGTGCAGGCCGAGACCGAACAGGAAGCCCGCGACTTCTACAAATACTACGTCCACGACAAGGGCGACTGGGTCGCCGCCCGCAACGTGATCGACACGATGGCAGCCGAGATCAACAAGCGCGATTATCCGGAAGACCGCCGCAACGCGATGGCCGAGATGATGATCTCCGGCTGGGGCGGCTTTCCGCTCGTCGGCACCAAGGAGCAGATCGTCGACGGGCTCGCGAGGCTGTCGCAGATCGGCCTCGACGGCGTGCTGCTGTCATGGCCGCGCTACATCGAAGGCATGCGCGAATTCTGCGACGTGACCTATCCGCTGCTCCGGCAGACCGGGCTGCGGGATTAACAACGGCCCCTCGTATCCGCCAATGCGGGTCGCGTTACGGTGGGATTAAGACGGTGATCCGTCATAAGTGCTAAAGGTGTGCAAAACAAATTCGGCTGCCTTCTGAAAAATGTTCAGGGTGTTTTTTTGTCTCTGTACGAAAATCCTCCGGCGCGATCCAGCGAACTTGTGACAGTTCGTGCGCTTCGGGCGCAGGTCCTGAACCTACGACGTTATCCTCTTTGTCCACGTACGTGATATTGACCATGGATCGTCGATTTCATCTCGTGGGAAAGAAAAGTTCCTGGCCACCGATGCGGTATGACGTAATCGCGTCAAGACCGGCCCTCGATGTGAGCCACTGCTGCCATTTCTTGGCCGCATTGAATTTCACATCTGGCCATTTGGCTGGATTGACGAGGATGCTGCCGTAGAGATTGAACAGTACCGGATCGCCTTCGGTCAGAATTTCGAGGCTTTGCCTGTCCTTAAAATTTTCCCATGTGGCTCGATCGACCAGCGTGTAGGCGTTGACGGCGGCGGCAAAATTGAGAGTTGCCCCGACTCCTTTGTCCAATTTGCGGTACCAAGCGTGGCCCTCAGGCTCGATACGCGCCGACCGCCAGAGCCGGCGCTCCATAGCATAGGTGCCGCCGCCGTCACCCCGGCTGACAAATGGGTCGCCATTTTCGGCGATTAGCGCGAATGCCGTGAGTGCGTCCCGGCGGCCGCGAATGCCCGCCGGATCGTAGCTCGGCCCGACGATGACGAAATCGTTGTGCATCACGTCGCGGCGATCAACGCCATAGCCATCCGCCACAAGATTGTCCTCACCCACCAGGTCATGGACAAGGACCGCATCGACGCCACCCCGTGCGGCCATAGCCAGAGCCCGGTCGGATCCAACCGCCTCAACGTGAACGTCGAGGCCAGTTGCTGCTCGAAAGATCGGAAGGACGTAATTCAAGAAGCCTGAGTCCTCCGTCGAGGTGGCTGACCCCAAAGTGATGAACCGCTCGGCAGGCTCGGTGCTTATCTGATCCCGGCCGAGGTTGACGCGAAGCCTGTCGTTATGCGTTTCGCCATTAAACCAGTCCGGATGCCGTAATACTGCCTTTGTCCCAAGCAGGAAGGCCAGAAGACTGATGATGCAGATTTGCAAGATCGTATACTTCTGTGCCGACATTCGACCGTCGCTCCTCTTGCGCGAACAGCCAGATTGATATCGCGTCGCCGGGGATCGGCTCGGTGCGCCTCAGCAGCACTAGCCAATCATATCTTCCCAGATATTTCGGGCAATCGGGGGGGGGCGAACGAGCGCGTAGGGTGGGTTAGGCGCGAAGCGCCGTAACCCGCCATAGCAACGTGCGACGCGTTCAGCCGGTGGGTTACGTGCCTGCGGCGCTAACCCATCCTACGTGCTGTTGCGACGTGCTATTGCGAATCATGCCGCGAGTGCGCGCTGATGCTTGGCGTCGATGGCGAGAGCAAAAATCAAAAAACGATGGAGAATCAACGGCCGTTTTGCTCCTGATGGAAAAATCTTGACAATGCCCGCGCGCCGACTAGAAGGCCGCGCCGTCTCGCTTCATGCAAGGACGCCGGCCGGTCACTCCGGCTGGCGGAGCGAGAGCGGTTCCCGCGGGCAGGGGCTCGTCACCTCCGCTCTCGGGCGGCTTCGGGACAACGCCCGGCCGGCATTACGACCGGCCTGCGAGTCGATCGCTGGACTGGGACAGGCGGGGGCGGGTCACGCCCGTCTTTTCGCCACGTCCCAGGAAGCGCGTCTGGAGCTGAGCGGCGGCGTTGGTTCGCTGCCGCAAGAGCCGCGGTGGAACGCCGGTAGGCGCGCCGCCCCCTCCCATTCCCTCCCCCGCGGCGGGGTCCCCGCAAAATTCGCTGCGCGAATTTTGTGGGGTGCCCCTGCGGGGGAGGGTCAGGGAGGGGGCGGAGCCGCACCCGTATGGTGCGGAGGTTGGCGTTGGCGTCTGCCGGCGTTCCGCCTGCCTTGTTTTTATTTTGTTTCTTTTCTTCGTAGCCCGGGTGAGCGAAGCGATACCCGGGGCCGACAGTGAAGATTGCAATGCCGCTCCCGGATATCGCTTCGCTACAGGAATGCGCCAAGCGTGATCGAGCCGAAGCCGGTCCTACCGCCCGGTCTTAAAAGTTCGGCGTGACGCGATCAAAAACGCTCGGCGTCTTTTTCCGTGCCGTGCCGCAAAGCTCGGATGCAAAAAAACGCATCGCGAGAACGATATTGCTTATCCTCCTCGCGCGGTCGTGGGGAGGGGAGGATGAAGACCCCACCTGAGCGTGGCCTGCCGCAGTGATATACTGCAACGTCAGTAGTCTTATGGCTTGCAAACAGCTTGAGGATCGTACCGATGACAGCATCCGCTCCGGCCAACCTCATCCACAAGGTGTGGGAATATCCGCTTTTCGATGCGCTGCGCTAACATAGCTGCGTTTTCCGGGCGCAGCGCAGCACGGAGCGAAGCGGAGTGGTGCGCTGCAGACTCGGGATCGTAACAAACGCTGAGCCTGGAACGATCCCGGATCAGCGGTGCACCGCTTCGCGCTGCACCGCATCCGGGAAACAAGGCTTATGTTAGCACCTATGCGCTTGCGCGGGGACGAGCGGTCGTAATTGAATTGATAAGGAGCTGAATATGTCACGCATGAAGGGCGCCGAGCTGATCGTCGAATATCTGATCGAGAGCGACATTCCGTACGTGTTCGGCATTTGCGGCCACGGCAATGTCGGCATGCTCGATCCGCTCTACGCGGCGCGCGACCGCATCACCTTGATCTCGCCGCGCCACGAGCAGGTCGCAGCCCATATGGCCGACGCCTACTTCCGCATCCGCCACAGGCCGGCGGCGACACTGACCTCGTGCGGGCCGGGCTCCTGCAACATCATCATGCCGCTCGCCTGCGCGCTCACCGATTCCTCGGCGCTGCTCGCGATCACCGCCAACGTGCCGACGCAGCAGTTCAACCGCAGCCCGTTTCAGGAAATCAACCGGCATTTCCAGGCCGATTTCGTCAACATCGTGCGTCCGGTGGTCAAGCGCAGCTTTCAGCCGACCCGCGTCGACATGCTGCCGCTCGCTCTGCGCCAGGCCATGACCGCGATGCTGTCCGGCCGGCCGGGGCCGGTGAACGTCGACGTGCCGTTCAACGTGTTTCAGGAAGAGGACGAGGTCGAGCTGCCGCCGCCGGCGCCGCCGTTCAACGCGCAGAGGAGCGGCGCGGCGCCCGAGCAAGTTTCTCGCGCGCTCGACATGATCGTCGCGGCGCGGCGGCCGGTGCTGTTCATCGGCCACGGCGTCACGCTGTCGGAAGCAAGCCGCGAACTGACCGAATTGGCCCGCCGGCTCGGCATCCCGGTGATCTCGTCGCCCAACGGCATGGGCGCGTTCGACATGACCGATCCGCTGTCGCTCGGCTTCATCGGAAGGAACGGCGCTTTTCCGGCCAACGAAGCCGGCCGCCGCGCCGATCTCGTCATCGCCATCGGCGCCCGCTTCGACGACCGCTCGGCGTCGTCGTGGCTGCCGGGTTTCTCGTGGAATTTCCCGCAGACCAAACTCATTCATGTCGACGTCGATCCGGATGAGCTCGGCCGCAATTATCCGCCGGACCTCGGCATCCTGGCCGACGCGCGCACGTTCTTGCGCCAGCTTTTGACGGAGCTTGAACATCGCAACGCCAAGATTGGCCCCCTCCCTAACCCTCCCCCGCTTGCGGGGGAGGGAATATCAAAGAACCCTCCCCCGCTTGCGGGGGAGGGAAGGGTGGGGGAATGGCTCGCCGACATCGCCAAATGGCGCGCCGAATGGGAAAAGTTCGTCGCGCCGAATTTCGAGGTGCACACGTCACCGCTGCGGCCCGAACGCGTGGTCGCCGATTGCCGCGCCGTGCTGCCCGACGACGGCATTCTCTGCTGCGACGTTGGCGTCAGCCATAATTGGTACATGCAGTTCTGGAGCGCGCGGCAGCCGCAATGCATGCTCAATTCGTGGGGCTTTTCCGGCATGGGATTCGGCGCCGCTGGCGCGCTCGGCGCCAAGCTCGCCGCGCCCGACCGGCCGGTGGTCGCGGTGACCGGCGACGGCTGCTTCTCCATGGTGCCGCACGTGCTGTGCACCGCGGTCGAATACGACATCCCGGTGGTGTGGGTGATCTGGAACAATTTCGGCTGGGTCTCGATCCGCGACATTCAGCTCGGCCTGTTCGGCGGCCGCGAGCACGGCACCATGTTTCATCAGGGCGCCAACAAGAAACCGTACAATCCCGGTTTTGCCGCCTGGGCCAAAGCCGCCGGCGTCGAGGCGCTGACCGTCAGCCGCTCGCAGGATTTTTCCGCCGCGCTGGAGCACGCCATCAAAGCCGGGCGGCCGTATCTGCTCGACGTCCACGTCGATGCCGAGGTGCGGCCGCCCTCGACCGGCGCCTGGCAATTGCCGCCGACCCCCTACAAGGAGCCGGTATTCGGCCAGCGCTTTCTTCCCGACAGCGCGCCGATGAAGTGAAGCCGAATTGCGGATCAATTAGTCTTACTGCGTCAGAAAGCGCGGCGCTGATGGACGTGCCCTCTCCCCTTGCGGGAGAGGGCGACTCGGCGGTTCAACAACAAAAGTGGGTGAGGGGCGCGGCCGCAACCCCTCACCGAGCCGAGTTTGTTGCGCGTCCTGCGTTGCCCTCTCCCGCAAGGGGGGAGGGCACTATAACGCGCGCCGCGCTTTCTGACGCAGCAAAACTAACCTTATTGCCGGGCCCGCAGCCGACGTTCGGCTGCCGCGATGGTGTTGGCCAACAGCATCGTTACCGTCATCGGTCCGACTCCTCCCGGTACCGGAGTGATGGAGGAGGCTTTTTGCGAGACACCCGCAAAGTCCACGTCGCCAACGAGCTTGCCGTTCGCCAATCGATTGATGCCGACGTCGATCACGACGGCACCGGTCTTGACCATTTCGGGAACGATCAAATTCGGCTTGCCGGCGGCGACCACGAGAATGTCCGCCAACACCGTGAATTGCGCAAGGTCGCGCGTTTTCGCGTGGCAAATACAAACCGTCGCATCTCTCTGCATGAGCATGAGCGCCATCGGCTTGCCGACGATGTTGCTGGCGCCGACCACGACGACGTTTTGGCCCTCGAGTTCGATCTGCTCATGCTCGAGCATCTTCACGACGCCATAGGGCGTGCACGGCGGAAACACCGTGCCGCCAACGACCAGGCCGCCCACGTTATAGAGATGAAACCCATCGACATCTTTGTCGACGGATAACGTTCGCAGCACCTCGGAAACCGAGAAGCGAGGCGGCAGCGGAAGCTGAACCAAAATGCCGTGAATATCCGATCGGCAATTAAGCTCGTTGATCAGCGCCAGGACCGAAGCCGGCTCGGCATCCTGTTCGAAATCAAATCGGAACGATTCGATGCCCACCTCTTTGCAAGCACGCACCTTGTTCCGGACATACACCGACGAGGCCGGATCATTGCCCACCATGATGACGGCAAGACCCGGCACCACCCCGCGCTCCCGCAGTGCCTGGGAGCGCACCTTCAATTCGCGGCGGATTTCGGCAGCGACTGCCACGCCGTCAATAATCTTGGCCATCTTCTGCGCAAACTTTGTGGAATTTCCGACGCCGCGATACCGCTGCTACAGGTGATCAAGCCCATTGCCCCTGACAGGATGATTCTAATTATAAGCGCGCACGCGGAGGATTTTGCAATGAGTAATCCGCACCCTGCTTTGTTGGCCGGGCGCACGGCCGAAACTTCGCGGCAAAGTCCGCGGCACGGCGCAGCAACGTTGCCAAAAGTTAATCCGCAAGCTTGCCAAGAATTAATCCGCTCGACACGTCCACGTAATTCGGCTTGGCCATTTTAGCGACAGTCGCAATCCCGGCCGCAAGGCCGCTTTCCTGCATTGGAGACTGTCATGACATCCAACAATTCCGCCGAACCGCAGAAGGCGAAGAAGCTCACCGCGCGCCGCGCCGTGCTGCTCGCCTCGGTCGCCGGCCTGGGCGCCGTCGCCCTCTTGGCCGGGCCCAGCTTCTACCGGCCGTCCGGCGTCGACTTCGGCACACCCTCGGCGAGCGCCGCCGAGACGACCGCGCTGCCGCATCCGGCAAGCTTCGCCAACATCGTCGCCAAGGTGAAACCCGCAGTCATTTCGGTGCGCGTCAAGATCGATGGCGCCCAGCTATCGGCGCTGCACCATAACAGCAGCGACGACGAGGCCGTTCCCTTCGCGCCGGGCTCGCCGATGGAGAAGTTCTTCCAGCAATTCGGCGACCAGTTCGGCTTCAACGGCGATAACGGTCAAGCGCCGCAGATGCATCAGACCATCGTCGGCGAGGGCTCCGGCTTCTTCATTTCGCCCGACGGCTACGCGGTGACCAACAATCACGTGGTCGACCACGCCAAGTCGGTCCAGGTGACGACCGCTGACGGCTCGATCTACCAGGCCAAGGTCATCGGTACCGACCCGAAGACCGACCTAGCGCTGATCAAGGTCGACGGCAAGAACGACTTTCCGTACGTGCAATTCGCTCAACATGAGCCGCGGGTCGGCGACTGGGTGATCGCGGTCGGCAATCCGTTCGGCTTGGGCGGCACGGTGACGGCCGGCATCGTCTCGGCGGAAGGCCGCAACATCGGCGCCGGTCCGTACGACGACTACATTCAGATCGATGCGCCGATCAACAAGGGCAATTCGGGCGGCCCGGCGTTCGACGTCAACGGCAACGTCATCGGCATCAACACCGCGATCTTTTCGCCGTCGGGCGGCTCGGTCGGCATCGGCTTCGACATTCCGGCCGATACCGCGCAGCGCGTGATTGCGCAGCTCAAGGACCACGGCTCCGTCACCCGCGGCTGGCTCGGCGTGCAGATCCAGCCGGTCACCGCCGGCATCGCCGACAGCCTCGGACTGAAGAAGGCGGAGGGCGCCATCGTCGACAGTGCGCAGGACGGCAGCCCCGCCGCCAAGGCCGGCGTGCAAACCGGTGACGTCATCACCGGCGTGAACGGCGAAGCCGTGAAAAACGCCCGCGACCTCGCCCGCAGCATCGCGACGATGCAGCCGGACAGCTCGGCGAAGCTCGCCATCCTGCGTAACGGCCAGCAGCAGACCATCACGGTGACGCTCGGCAAGATGCCGAACGACCAGCAGGCCAATGCCGGAAACGAGATGCAGACGCCGCGGCACGGCGTGCCGCATCTCGGGCTCAGCGTGGCGCCGGCCGCTGCGGTCGCCGGGGCCGGCGGCAAGGGCGTGGTCGTCACCGCGGTCGATCCGAACGGACCTGCGGCCGATGCCGGATTTCAGGTCGGCACCGTCATTCTCGATGTCGGCGGCAAGGCGGTCGGCAACGCCGACGACGTAGTCAAGGCGCTGCAAGACGCTCAGGCGCAAGGCAAGCACGACGTTCTGATGCGCGTGCAGATGGACGGCGCCACCCACTTCGTCGCGGTGCCGCTGCGTAACGCGTAAAGCGCGAAGCGCACCAGCGCCGCGCCAGCGTAGTGCCGGCGTTCGCATCGCGTGCCGTCGTCTCCCGACACGCGTTCGCCGGCCTGGTGGGGGCGGGCTCGACCGAGCCCGTCCTCATCCGTGTCTATAGCCCCAGTTTGGTAGCCCGGGCGTTTCCCGCGTATCGCTCTTCGGTCATGCGGACTATGACGCGGGCCTCCCGGATTCGGGTTTGCGAGCCGGGCGAAACGGCGTTACGACGTTTTTTCGGGGCGCTTGCCGCAAGGAGCACGGCTGTTTTTTGCCGCGCGTTGGGGAGTACAGCGTCATGGTCCGGCATGCGGTCGGCGCCGCAAAGTTTGCGGCCATGGCAGCATTGATCGCAGGCATTGCGTTGCCGTTGCCGGCACTCGCGCAAACCTTCACGGCGCCGGGCCGGGTCGAAGGCGCAGAGCCGCCGCTGTCGATCGGCGCGGCTGCAGCCGGCATCGTGGCGCAGGTTTTCGTGCACGAAGGCGACCGCGTTGCCGCCGGACAGATCCTGTTCAAGCTCGAGTGCCATCCGCTTGAGGCCGAGGTGCAGGCGCGCACCGCGCATCTTGCCGCCGCGCAGGCCACCTACGACCGCTTCCGCAACGGCCCGCGGCCCGACGAGATCGCAGTCGGCGAGGCGGTGGTCGGCTATTCGCAGGCCCGCGCCGACGAGGCGAAGAAGGCGCTCGAGCGCGCCCAGCAGCTGCAGGAAGGCGTCACCGTCACCACGGCGCACCTGCTCGAAGTGCAGCGCGACTCGCGAATCGCGGCGGCGCAGCTCGAGGAGGCGCGCGCCCGGCTCAACCTGTTGCGCGCCGGCTCGCGCGAGGAGGACATCCGCGACGCCAAGGCGCTGCGCGACGCCGCCGCCGCCGAACTCGATGGCAGCCGCGCCCGTCTCGCTCAATGCACAGTGTCGGCGCCGACGAGCGGCACTGTGCTCGACGTCGACGTCAATCCGGGACAGTTTTTGAGCCTCGCCGTGCCGGCGCCGCTGTTGCACATCGTGCCGGACGGGCAGGCGCGCGTCCGCGCCGAAGTGGCGCTGCGCGATGTGCCACATCTATGCGCGAGCGAGCGCGCCAGCATCGCCGCCGAGACTTTGCCGAGCGCCGCGATCGGCGCCCAGGTTGCCGCGATCAGCCCGGCCGTCACCGCCCGCACTATGGCGACGCAGTCCGGCACTGCAGCGCCCGCAGGCGCCGCCGAGAACGTCGTCGCGGTGGTGCTCGCCATCGACCGCGGTGCCCCGACGCTGCCGATCGGTCTGCCGGTCACCGTCCG
>JASHSE010000515.1 GCA_030036975.1 Xanthobacteraceae bacterium
CGTGCTCGACATATTGCCGGCTGCGGGCGACCTGGCGAACGTCATCCGACTGAAGAAGCCGTTCCGGGCCAGCGAGCTTATGCGCGCCATCGAACTGGCTCTCGGCGTGACCGCATGAGGACCCAGGAAAGATGCCGCGCATTCTGATCATCGACGACGACGACGCGGTGCGGGCCTCGACCAAAATCATGCTCGAAACCAACGGCTTCTCGGTCGCGTGCGCCGCCGATGGGCCGGCCGGTATCCGCGCGGTCGAAGATGAGGTTGTCGATCTGGTTATTTGCGACCTGTTCCTGCCGAAGATGAATGGCTTGGAAGCAAGCAAGGCTATCCGCAAGATCAAGCCGCACATGCCGATCATCATCGCTTCTGGCTTTATGTTTGGCGGCGGCAAGTGTCCGGAGATGCCCAACTTCGAGGCCATGACGGCTGAGGTGAGTGCCACGGCTGCACTCTACAAGCCGGTGAAGCCGAAAGACCTCCTGCAAGCGATCCAAAAGCTTCTCGCTGTTGCGGCTTAGGTGCCGTTTCGGCCGTTCGCGCCCATTTCAACTGGACTTAGAGCACGTTCCGCTGTAATTGAATCGAGTTCCTTCATTCGTCATTGCCGGGCGTGGGTCCCCGCCGCGCTCGCGCGGCGGGGTGCCCGTCCCGGGCATGACGAGAACGTGGTGCTATCTGAGCGAGATATGCTCTAGTCGACGCCCACCATCACGTCGCTGGCCTTGATCACCGCATAGCCGCTTTGCCCCGCGGTGAGTTTCAGATCGTCGGCCGCTTCGTTGGTAATGGACGCAGTCACGATCTGTCCACCGACATCGATGTGGACATGCGCGGTCGTGGCTCCCTTCTTTACTTCGACGATCTTTCCCTTGAGTATGTTGCGCGCTGATCTTCACGGCGATCTCCGTTGCTGTTGTAATGCAGTTTCGGCCGTCTCGGCCGCAATGTCGAGGCAAGTCCGTTGCGAATCTTCGTCACCGGCGCAAATGGTTTCATCGGCGGCGCAGTCGCGTCGGTGCTGGTCGCGTCGGGTCATACGGTCCGCGGCCTGGTGCGCGACAACGTCAAGGCCGCTGCCGTCGCCGCGCACGGCGTCGAGCCCGTCGTCGGCACCCTCGACGAGCCGGCGCTGCTGCAAGCCGAAGCCCGCGCCGTGGACGCCGTGGTCAATGCGGCCTCGAGCGATCATCGCGGCGCGGTCGAAGCCTTGATCGCCGGCCTCGCCGGTTCCGGCAAATGTTTGCTGCATTCGAGCGGCAGCAGCATCGTCGCCGATCTTGCGATGGGCGAGCCGTCCGATCGGATCTTTGACGAGGCGACGCCGCTCGCGCCGCTGCCCGACAAGGCGGCGCGCGTCGCGATCGACCGCTTGGTGCTTGGCTCCGCCGGCATCCGCGCGGTGGTGCTCTGCAATACGATGATCTACGGCCATGCGTTGGGGCCGCGGGCGCAGAGCGTGCAGATTCCCGCACTGGTGCGCCAGGCCAAGGCATCGGGCGTCGTGCGTTACATCGGGCGCGGGCTCAATCGCTGGTCCAACGTGCACATCGCCGACGTCGCGGCGCTTTATCTGTTGGCGCTTAACAAAGCGCCGGCCGGCACGTTCATGTATGTCGAGAGCGGCGAGGCGGCGCTCGGCGAAATCGCCGCAGCCATCGCAACGCGTCTTGGCCTGGGCCCGCCGCAATCCTGGAGCGCCGAAGAGGCGATCGCGGCCTGGGGCGGCGCCACGGCGGTGTTCTCGCTCGGCTCCAACAGCCGCGTGCGCGGCAAGGCTGCGGCCGCTCTCGGCTGGGCGCCGGCGCGGCGTTCCGTGACGGACTGGATTGCCAATGAATTGTGATGCGTCTCACGAGCGATAGGCGCGCGGATTTCGCTCCGTCGCAGTCCGCCGTCGATCGCAACGGCAGCAAAAAGTTTCGAAATCCGCTCTCGGGACACGTGCTCCGGTCGCTCTTCCGATCCGGCGGCAAGCAAATCCGCCCGGCCTCACCGCGTCGCCGTCGCGATCACGCTGCCCATCTTCGTCGGGTTCGGGTCGTTCCGGTGCTCCACGGCGTGGCGTGCCCATTGCTCCAGACGCACGCGGTCCTTCTGGAAGAACATCATGTGAGTCGAGCCGCCGAACTCGAAGCGGCCGATCTCGGTGCCGCGCGCGATGCTGACGGGGTCGGCGCCGTCCGGCACGATGAAGGTACTGGGCTCGATCACGCAGGTCGAGACCTCGACCATGCCGATGCAGATCAACGCGACATAGCCGCAAGTCTGATGCTTGAAGACGAAGATCGCGCGCGCCGCGACATGTCCGAGATAGGGCTGGGATTGGGTCCCCTCCCAGGTGCCCTGATCCTCGCCCTGTCCCGGACGCTGGGCGAAATAGGTGCCGGGCTGCACCCAGGACCGCAGCAGCTCGCCGTCGAGCGGCGCCTGCCAGCGATGGTAATGCGTTGCGGAAAGGAAACCTTGATAGGCTTGGCCGCCGACAAAGAGCTTCGCCCATTGCTGCTGACCGCCGAACAGGTCGAGCAGCGAATAAGGCATGTCCTTGACCCAGAATTTGCTCTCGAGCGAGAGGCCGTCCGCATATTGCCAGGGCGTGGTCTCGCAGCCGATGTTGATCTGAGTGACGGGATTGCCCACGAACGGCCGGGCGCCAGGCACGAATTTCCGGATGAAGAAGGAATTCCAGGAATCGAAACCGTATCCCTGCTTCTTCGGATCATGGACCATCTGCGTCCAGACGCCGGCTTCATGGGCGGCTTTGGAGATCCAGGAGCCCGGCTTCTCGGGGTGGTCGATGTCGAGCTTGTCGAGCGACGGGCTGCTCTTCAGGAAGGTGTTCCAGGCATCGAGGATGGTCTTGAAGTGCTGATTGAAGACCATGTCATGGAAGAGTGCGGCACCCGCCGTGGTTCCCATCGCCACCGCCAGGAAGCCGTTCATCGGCGTGCCGACCTGGGCCGTCGTGTTGAAGGAGGGCGAGGTCGTGATGATCTCGTTGAGAATCTCGAAGAAGCTGTCATAGCCGTCGATCCAGAGCACGTCGCCGTCCGCCTTGATCTCCTTTCTGGTCTTTTCCGGAAGCCCGGCGACGAAGGCATTGGCCTGCTCGATCATCGAGTTGACCCACATGCGGTAGATGCTGTCGTGCGTCACCCAATCCTTGAAATCCTGCATCGCCGGTTGCAACGGACTGAGCGTGCCGGCCGCCTTCTTCGCGGCTATATGGTCGCGCAGCGGCATGAGGAACTTGGCGGTGGCCCAGACGCGGTTGGGGACCCAGAAGCCCATCTGGATCGGACCGGCGTTGTCGAGCGTAAGAAGACCCGAAGGGCCGCGTTCGTCTGGACCAGTCATTGCCTTTCCTCCGATAGCCAGCGGTCGGTTCCAGCGCATGCATGGTGTCGCGGCGGGACTCGCGTAAAGATTGTAGTTGATTCGGGCAACCGCCGGCAAGGATGAGCAGTCTCGTAGCGGAGATTTCGGGCCGGACCCGTCGGCTCGCGCCTCGGGGCGACGGATATGAGCCAATGAAAATCGCAGTCGGTGTTACTTGACGGCGCCCCCGGTGATGCCGCTGATGAACCGATCGAGAAACAGATTGTACGCGATCGCCACCGGGACGCTGGCGATCAAGGCGCCGGCCATGATCTCGCCCCAGAAAAAGACGTCGCCGCGGACAAGATCGGTGGCCACGCCGAGCGTGATCGGTTTTTGATCGGCGGCGGATATGAACGTCAGCGCGTAGACGAATTCCTGCAAGGTCAGGGTGAAGGTGAAGATCACCACCGTCAGGATGCCGGGCAGCGACAGCGGGATCGCCATCTTGACGAAGGCGCCGAACAGGCTGCAGCCGTCGACGATCGCGGCCTCTTCGATCTCGACCGGCAGCGCCTTGAAGAAGCCCATCAACAGCCAGGTGCAGAACGGAATGGTGAAGGTCGGATAAACCACGACCAGCGACCACAGCGAGTTCTGCAGACCGAGATCGACGATCACCCGTGACAGCGGCAGGAACAAGAGCGTCGGCGGCACCAGGTAGGTGAGAAAGATGCCGATGCCGAGCGCCTCGCCGTTGCGGCCGGTCATGCGGGCGAG
Source organism: Xanthobacteraceae bacterium (assembly GCA_030036975.1). Classification (GTDB taxonomy): domain Bacteria; phylum Pseudomonadota; class Alphaproteobacteria; order Rhizobiales; family Xanthobacteraceae; genus BOG-931. The sequence continues at coordinate 4,102 of JASHSE010000515.1, forward strand.
GCTGTAGGCGGCCGGCAGCGCGGTGACCAGCGTGATGGCGGTGACGCAGACGCCGATGATCAGCGAGTTCAACAGCCAGGTCGCAAACAGGGTCTTGTCGAACAGATAGCGGAAATGCTCGAGCGTCGGCGGATCGTGAAACCAGAACGGCGTGACGTTGACGTTATAAAGGTCGGCGTTGGTCTTGAACGAGGTGATCAGCATCCAATAGAACGGAAACGCCGCGAGAACAAAGAAGAACGCCACCGCGCCGTAGAAGGAGGTCTCCTGCAGGACGCCGACGAGACTGCTGCGCCGCATCTCAGATCTCCCGCCGCCTGATGAAGCGCAACATCGCGACGACGACGATGAGCAGCACCGGCAGCATGAACAGCGAGATGGCGGCGCCATGCGACACGTCGCCGGAAACGATGCCGGTCTGGAAACCGGCGAAGCCAAGGACCGAGGTCGCGCCCACCGGGCCGCCCATGGTCATCAGAAACACGATGGAAAGGTCGGTGAAGGTAAAGACGATGCCGAAGATGAGGCCGACCGCCACAATCGGCAGGATCATCGGCATGATGATCAGGTAGTTGCGCCGCCAGAAGCCGGCGCCGTCGACCGTCGCCGCGTCGAGCACGTCCTGCGGAACCGCGGTGATGCCGGCGAGGAAAATGACGATCGCGAACGGAAAGAAACGCCAGGCATTGACGACGATCACCGACAGCATCGCCAGATGCGGCGTGCCGAGCCAGTTTGGCGCGTCCGAGCGGGTGACGATGCCAAGCGCGATCAACGTCCAGTTGATGACGCTGTAAAGCGAATCGAACATCCATTGCCAGGCGACCGTGGCGAGCGCGATCGGCACCGCCCACGGCAATATGACCAGCGCGCGGACGAACTTGCGGCCCGGAAACGGCCGCAGCAGCACCAGCGCGCCGAACTTGCCGAGGACAAGGCCGAGGATCTGCGAGCCGAAAGTGAAGATAAAAGTATTGTAGAGCGTCTGCCGGAATACCGGGTCTTCGACGACG
>JASHSE010000516.1 GCA_030036975.1 Xanthobacteraceae bacterium
GACTGGATGGAGCAGGAGCAGGAGCGCGGCATCACCATCACCTCGGCCGCGACCACCGCGTTCTGGAACGACAAGCGGCTCAACATCATCGATACGCCCGGCCACGTCGACTTCACCATCGAGGTCGAGCGCAGCCTGCGCGTGCTCGACGGTGCGGTATGCGTGCTCGATTCCAACCAGGGCGTCGAGCCGCAGACCGAGACGGTATGGCGCCAGGGCGACCGCTATGGCGTGCCGCGCATCGTGTTCTGCAACAAGATGGACAAGATCGGCGCCGACTTCTTCCAGTGCCTGAAAGACATCGTCGACCGCCTCGGCGCCAAGCCGGTGGCGATCCAATTGCCGATCGGATCGGAGAACCAGTTCAAGGGCGTCATCGATCTGGTCCGCATGGTCGGCGTGGTCTGGGACGAAGAGACGCTCGGCGCCAAATATCACGACATCGAAATCCCGGCCGAGCTTGCGGAGCAGGCCAAGGAATACCGCGAGAAGCTGGTCGAAGCCGCCGTCGAGCTCGATGACGCGGCGATGACCGCGTATCTGGAGGGCAAGGAGCCGGACGAAGCGACGCTCAAGCGGCTTATCCGCCAGGCGACGATCGACGGCACGTTCTTTCCAGTGCTGTGCGGTTCGGCGTTCAAGAACAAGGGCGTGCAGCCGCTGCTCGATGCCGTGGTCGATTACCTGCCGTCGCCGCTCGACGTGCCGCCGGTCAAGGGCGTCGATCTCAAGGGCAACGACGTCGAGCGCAAGGCGTCCGACGCCGAGCCGATGGCGCTCTTGGCGTTCAAGATCATGGACGATCCGTTCGTCGGCACCATCACGTTCTGCCGCATCTATTCGGGCCGACTCGAAAGCGGCAGCGGCGTCTTGAACTCCACCAAGGACCGCAAGGAACGCGTCGGCCGTATGCTCTTGATGCACGCCAACAATCGCGAGGACATCAAGGAAGCCTTTGCCGGCGACATCGTCGCGCTCGCCGGGCTCAAAGAGGTCCGCACCGGCGACACGCTGTGCGATCCGCAAAAGCCGGTCATCCTGGAAAAGATGGAGTTTCCCGAGCCGGTCATCGAGATCAAGATCGAGCCGAAGTCGAAGGCCGATCAGGAGAAACTCGGCATCGCCTTGGCCAAGCTCGTAACCGAGGATCCGTCGTTCCGCGTCTCCACCGACCCGGAATCCGGCCAGACCATCATCAAGGGAATGGGCGAACTGCACCTCGACATCAAAGTCGACATCTTGCGCCGCACCTATAAGGTCGACGCCAATATCGGGGAGCCGGCGGTCGCTTACCGCGAGAAGATCACGCGCCAGGCCACGGTCGACTATACCCACAAGAAGCAGACCGGCGGCCACGGCCAGTACGCGCGCATCAAGATCGTCGCCGAGCCGGGCGCGCCCGGATCGGGCTTCGCGTTCGAGAACGATGTGGTGGGCGGCGCGGTGCCCAAGGAATTCATCGCGGCCGTCGAGAAGGGTCTCGAAGGCCAGCTGACCTCGGGTGCGGTCATCGGCTTCCCGGTGGTCGATCTTAAGGTCAGCCTGGTGGACGGCGATTCGCACGACGTCGATTCCTCGGCCATGGCGTTCGAGATTGCGGCGCGCGCTGCCATGCGCGAGGCGCTGCAAAAGGGCGGCTCGGTGCTGCTCGAGCCGATCATGAAGGTCGAGGTGGTGACGCCGGAGGAATATACCGGGTCGGTCATCGGCGATCTGAACTCGCGGCGCGGCCACATTCAGGGCCAGGACATGCGCGGCAACGCCAACGTCATCAACGCCATGGTGCCGCTCGCCAACATGTTCTCCTACGTCAGCAACCTGCGCTCCATGACTCAGGGGCGCGCCACTTTCACCATGCAGTTCGATCACTACGCGGAAGTCCCCAAGGGCGTCGCGGACGAGGTTCAGGCGAAATACGCCTGACTGTCACAGAAGGAGCTCGACAGAGAGCCGGAACGGAGAGCCAAATGGCCAAAGAAAAATTCCAGCGCACCAAGCCGCATTGCAACATCGGCACCATCGGTCACGTCGATCACGGCAAGACCACGCTGACGGCGGCGATCACCAAGGTCTTGGCCGAGAAGGGTCAGGCCAAGTTCACCGCCTACGATCAGATCGACAAGGCGCCGGAGGAGAAAGCGCGCGGCATCACCATCGCCACCGCGCACGTCGAATACGAGACCGACAAGCGGCACTACGCGCACGTCGACTGCCCCGGCCACGCCGACTACGTCAAGAACATGATCACCGGCGCCGCTCAGATGGACGGCGCGATCCTCGTGGTCAGCGCCGCCGACGGCCCGATGCCGCAGACCCGCGAGCACATTCTGCTCGCCCGCCAGGTCGGCGTGCCGGCGCTCGTCGTCTATCTCAACAAGGTCGACATGGTGGACGATCCGGAGCTGCTCGAACTCGTCGAACTCGAAGTCCGCGAACTCCTGACCAAGTACAATTTTCCCGGCGACAAGATTCCGTTCGTCAAGGGCTCGGCGCTGTTCGCGCTCGAAGGCAAGGACGAGAAGCTCGGCAAGCAGTCGATCATGGACCTGATGAAGGCGGTCGACGAGTACATCCCGCAGCCGGAGCGCCCGAAGGATCAGCCGTTCCTGATGCCGGTCGAGGACGTGTTCTCGATCTCCGGTCGCGGCACGGTGTGCACCGGCCGCATCGAGCGTGGCGTCATCAAGGTCGGCGAGGAAGTCGAAATCGTCGGCATCCGCCCCACCATGAAGACCGTGGTCACCGGCGTCGAAATGTTCCGCAAGCTGCTCGACCAGGGCGAAGCGGGCGACAATGTCGGCTGCCTCCTTCGCGGCACCAAGCGCGAAGAGGTCGAGCGCGGCCAGGTGCTGTGCAAGCCGGGCTCGGTCAAGCCGCACACCAAGTTCAAGGCCGAGGCCTACATCCTCACCAAGGAGGAGGGCGGCCGCCACACGCCGTTCTTCACCAATTATCGTCCGCAATTCTACTTCCGTACCACCGACGTGACCGGCGTCGTCACCCTGCCGCAGGGCACCGAGATGGTCATGCCCGGCGACAACATCGCCATGGAGGTGACGCTGATCGTGCCGATCGCCATGGAGGAGAAGCTGCGCTTCGCCATTCGCGAGGGCGGCCGCACCGTCGGCGCCGGCGTGGTGGCGAGCATCGTGGAATAGGCGAATAGGGAGTAGCGAATAGCGAATGGATTGATCCCCGTTCGCTATTTCGCCATTCGCCACTCGCGCGAAAAGAGACAACAATGAACGGCCAAAACATCCGTATCCGGCTCAAGGCGTTCGATCACCGCATCCTCGATGCGTCGACGCGCGAGATCGTCAACACCGCCAAACGAACCGGCGCGCAGGTGCGCGGGCCGATTCCGCTGCCGACCAGGATCGAAAAGTTCACCGTCAACCGCTCGCCGCACGTCGACAAGAAGAGCCGCGAGCAGTTCGAGATGCGCACGCACAAGCGGCTGCTCGACATCGTCGATCCGACGCCGCAGACCGTCGATGCGCTGATGAAGCTCGACCTTGCCGCCGGCGTCGACGTCGAGATCAAGCTGTAAAGAGCAGCGCGAAGGGAATTTTGCCATGCGTTCCGGGGTGCTCGCGCAAAAGGTCGGCATGACGCGGCTGTTCACCGAGGCCGGCGAACACGTGCCGGTGACGGTGCTCCGCCTCGCCAATTGCCAGGTGGTCGGCCACCGCACCAAGGACAAGAACGGCTACGTGGCGCTGCAGCTCGGCGCCGGGGCGCGCAAGGTGCAGCGCGCCAACAGGGCCGACCGCGGCCATTTCGCCGTCGCCAAGGTCGAGCCGAAGCGCAAGCTCGCCGAATTCCGCGTCGACGACAACGCGCTCATTCCGGTCGGCGCCGAGATCACTGCCGATCATTTCGTGGTCGGCCAATACGTCGACGTCACCGGCACCTCGACCGGCAAGGGCTGGGCCGGACCGATGAAGCGCTGGAATTTCGCCGGGCTGCGCGCCAGCCACGGCGTCTCGATTTCGCACCGCTCGCATGGCTCGACCGGCGGCCGCCAGGACCCCGGCAAGACCTTCAAGAACAAGAAGATGGCCGGCCATCTCGGCGTCGATCGGGTGACCACGCTCAATCTCAAAGTGATGCAGACCGACGTCGAGCGCGGCCTGATCTTGATCGAAGGCGCGGTGCCGGGCGTCAAGGGCGGCTGGATCCTGGTGCGCGACGCGATCAAGAAGAAGCTGCCCGAAGGGGTGCCCGTGCCCGGCAAGTTCAAGCTCGTCGAGGCGGCGCAAGGCGCACAAGAGGCGCCGGCCACGGCCGCGCCGGCTCAGGGCGAAGCGCCGGCCAGCGAGACCAAGGAGGGCGCGTGACATGGAACTGAAGGTCACCACCCTTGATGGCGGCGAGGCGGGCTCGGTCACGCTGTCGGATACG
>JASHSE010000517.1 GCA_030036975.1 Xanthobacteraceae bacterium
TTGGAAAAATCCGGCGGCAAGATCGATCTCGTCGTCTCCGACGTCGTCATGCCGGAGATGGACGGCCCAACGCTGCTGCGCGAATTGCGCAAGCGCAATCCCGGCTTGAAGATCATTTTCGTGTCCGGTTACGCCGAGGACGCGTTCCAGAAGCATTTGCCGGCTGACGGCCAGCAATTCGATTTTTTGGCCAAGCCCTTCACGCTCAAGCAGCTGGTCGCCAAGGTGAAGGAGACCATGGCGGCGTAGCACGGCGCCCTGGCTTGTTGGTTTCCGCTACGCGCTACGCGCTTCGCCGCAACTTAAGCCGCGTGTAGGCTCGCGTAGCAGAGTGTGGGCGGATCGCTGGCAACGATTCGACCCAAATTTTTGCCGCTTCCTCACTGTATGAAATGAAATTCTTCGGCACAGCGCGCGGTGCGACAGACGCGCGCGCGGCGCTTTGCGACATTCATCCCACAAGGCGCCGGCTCATAATAAGCAAACCGCCGCCGTAAATTTTGCGTAAACGGGGGACGGGGCGGCACCATTTTCGGATGCACGGTGCTGCAGACTGCGGCCAATCGGGGAGGCGAGAGACAGTCGTGACATCGCTGCGCTGGCTGCAATCGGTGGCGAGGCTCGTTGCGCTCGCCGCGGCGCTCCTGGCGGGTGCCGACGAGTCCGATGCGCGCGTGGTCGGCGGTTTGAACGTTGCTGCGCATGCCGTCTTTGTTCGCGCGAACCTCGTTGCTGCCGCCGGCGGGTCGGAGCGCCGCGACGCGAGCTTGGCGCAAATGCCGCCGGCGGGAGGCTCGCTGAGCGATTTGTTTCATCGCGGCGGCCTGCTCGGTGGATTTGCCGCAGGCTTTCTGGGTTGCGGTCTGCTCGGCTTGTTGTTCGGCCGCGGGCTGGTCGGCGAGCTTGGCGGCGTGCCATCCTATCTGGGCCTATTGTTTCAGCTCGCGCTCGTGCTCATGCTGTGCCGACTGATCTGGAGCCGCTGGCACCACGTCGATCTGGCCGGCGTCGCCGGCATGTCGCCGCGGCAATTGGCCGATCCGTATTTGCGCTCCCGCGACGACGTGCACGCCGGCTTGGATTCCGTGACCCCGCCCGACGATCAAACGCCGCCGCGGAACGGAAGTGCGCAGAACATCAAACAGGTGCGTAAGCCGCGCGAGTGAATATGCCGCTGCCTAGTGCGGCGGCGGATCGTCGTGACAGGCGTGCGGCGCCGGCGGACCCCAGCGGCTTAGATCCGGAATGTCGCACTTGCTGCAGGCGCCGAGCGCGAGCGCAAAGCCGAGCAGCAACAACAGCCGCAAGCCCGTGGCTGCGACTGCCGGCGCGGCACTTGATACTGCTCCTCGCATGATCGCACTCGCTCGCTGACGCATTGTCCTGCGTTCGCCGGCCGCCCATCCTCACCGCCCGCGACCCGCCCGCCGATTGGCAGAGTATCGCAGCAGAATTTCGTTTATCTTACCACGGGGCTTGCCCCGCCCGCCGCGGTCAGGCCGACTTGGCCCGCCAGGCGGCACAGCCGTCATTGTGGAGGAATTGGGAGGAAAGCGATATGGACATTTATCCCTGCGGCTCAAAACCGTCGCGCCGCGGATCGGCCGATTCGTTCACCGGCGTGGTCTGGCAGGACCCGATCATCGAGGCGCCGGCGCCGGCGCGGCTGCGTTCCGGCATCGTGCGCTTCGAGCCTGGCGCGCGCACGCATTGGCATACCCATCCGCTCGGCCAGACATTGCGCGTTTTGTCCGGCATCGGCCGGGTGCAGAGCTGGGGCGGCCCGGTGCGCGAGATCCGCGCCGGCGACGTGGTCTTCATCCCGCCCAACGAAAAGCATTGGCACGGCGCCGCGCCGACCATGCTCATGGTCCATGTCGCCATGCAGGAAGCGCTTGACGGCAAACATGTCACCTGGATGGAGCCGGTCAGCGACGAGCAGTACAAGGCGGCGCCCGGGAAATAGCAGTGCGCAAGCGGAAGCTGCTTGACCGCTCATTCCCGCGAAAGCGGGAATCCAGAAGGAGTGCACCCGCTTAAAAGCAAGCTCACTGGGTCCCCGCTTTTGCGCGCTTGCGCGGGGACGAGCGGCACGGGAGATCGGGTCATGCGCTACGAACTTTATTATTGGCCGAGCATTCAGGGCCGCGGCGAGTTCGTGCGGCTCGCTTTGGAAGAAGCCGGCGCCGATTACGTCGACATCGCGCGCCGGCCCGGCCAACGCGGCGTGCCGGCCATGATGAAAATCCTGGAAGACAAGCGGCGCAAGCAGCCGCCCTATGCGCCGCCGTTTCTCAAGGCCGGCAACACCGTCATCGCCCAGACCGCGCTCATTCTGCATTATCTCGGGCCGCGGCTAAAGCTCGCGCCGCGCGACGAGGCCGGACGTCTGTGGGCGCATCAGCTGCAGCTCACCGTCACCGACCTCGTCGTGCTCATCCACGACACCCATCATCCGGTGTCGGGCTGGCTCTATTACGAGGAGCAGAAGCCGGCGGCCAAGCGCCGCACCGCGGATTTCTGGCGCTACCGCATGCCGAAATTCTTCGGCTATTTCGAACGCGTGCTGGAAAACAACGGCGGCAAGTTTATGGTCGGGCGGCGGCTCAGTTACGTCGATCTGTCGATGTTTCAGATCGTCGAGGGGCTGCGCTACGCGTTCCCCAAACACATGAAACGTTTCGAGAAGCGCGTGCCGCTCCTGGTCGCGCTGCACGACCGCGTCGCGGCGCGGCCGCGCATTAAGGCCTATCTCGCCTCGGAGCGTCGCATTCCATTCAGCCAATGGGGCATTTACCGCTATTTCAAGGAGCTGGACGGGTGACTTGTCGTCCTCACCCTGAGGCGCTCGGCGCGCAGCGCCGAGCCTCGAAGGGTGAGGACGATGCGCCTCGGCCTACATCCTTCGAGGCGCGCCTTCGGCGCGCACCTCAGGATGAGGGAACAAACAAATACGCGCTATTGCGGCCACGCTGGCGGGTGCGTGCCGAGCGGCACGGCGGGCCGGGCCCAATGCGGCGGCGTTTCCGACAGCGTGGCGGCGTGGCGCACAGCGGTGAGCGTGCCGAAGCCGGACGGCGTCTCCGCCATCAGATCGCGCACGTCGGCAAAACGCGGGTCCGGGCATTTGACACCGTCGATGCGGCCGAGTCCGCGCAGCCAGCTGGCGGTCTGCGCCAGCGAGCAGCGCACGTGCCACGAGCCGCCCTGTTCCGCGCGGCGGATAAGCGCCGCCATCGCCGCAAAGGCAAGCAGATAACCGGTGGCATGGTCGAGTTCCTGCGCCGGCAGCGGGCGCGGCTCGTTTTCAGCGAACGCTTCGGCTTCGGCAATGTTGAAGCCGCTCGCGGTCTGCACCAGCGAGTCAAAACCGCGCCGCTTCGCCCAGGGGCCGTCATGGCCGTAGGCGCACAGCGACACGTAGACGATGCCGGGCCGCAGCCTCGCCAAATGCTGCGGGCCGAAGCCGAACGCGGCGATGGCGCCGGGCCGATAGCCTTGTACGAAAACGTCAACTTCGCGGGCCAGCGCTGCGAGCGTTTCGCGTTCGGCCGCCTGCCGCAAATCGAGCGACGTCGATAATTTGCCGCGGCCGGTGTCGATGATAAGCGGCAGCATTCCCGGCAAATGTTGCGCGGTGACAAGCAGCACGTCGGCGCCGTGCGCCGCTAAGGTGCGGCCGCACACCGGCCCGGCGATGATACGGGTGAGGTCGAGCACTTTTGTGCCGGACAGCGGTCGCGTGGCGGCCGGCAGCGGCTGCCTCGGCGCATCGCCGATGCGCTCGATGGAAAACAGCGGCAGTTGCGCCAGCGCGCGTCCCTGCGGATGCGCGTCCCATTCGGCGAACGAGCGGCAGGCGGTGACGACGAGGCCGGCCGCCGCGGCAGCGTTCTCCAAATCCTCGGCGCGCCAGCCTTCGAGCGTGCGGGCAACCGCGGCGCGGTCGTGGGCGCAGCCGAGGAGCTCGATCAGGCCGCTGCAATGATGCGGCAGGTTGGTGTGCAGCCGCGTCCAGCGGCCGTCGCCGCAACGGTACAGGCCGGCAATGCTGTCATGATACTCGTCCGGCACCTTGCCGGCGACGCGCAGATAGCGCTCGCTGCGGAATTCGATCGCCGCCGCCCGCATGTCGACAGCGACGCGCTGGCGCCGCCCGCCGCGCCGCCGCCACAGTTCGGCGGCCGCCAGCGCCGCCGCACCGATGCTGGCCTGCGCCGCGGTGCCGATCGCAAACGACGACGGCAGCACCGGCTCGGCGCCGGTGAACTCGATGTCGCGCAACGCGGCCTCGTCGAGGCCGGCGCTGCGCCAGAGGCCGGAGAGTACGTCGATGGTTCGGGGCGGGGACATAAGGGAAGGGAGCTTAACCCAACACCGCGGCGCCGGCTTGGGCCACCTGCTCGTCCTCGTGCGATTGCACCCCGGAGACGCCGATGGCGCCGACGCATTCGTTCTGGTGCAAGAGCGGCACCGCGCCCTGGATCAGGAGGCCGGCCGGGAAACTGACGAAGGCCGGCCGCTCCTTGACGCGGTCCTCGAAGAACTTGCTCGGCCGCTTGGTCATCGCCGAGGTGCGCGCCTTGCCGAGCGAGACTTCGGCAGAGACGGCGGCGCAGCCGTCCATGCGCACAAAGCCGAGCAGATAGCCGCCGTCGTCGACGATCGAAATCGCTACCGCCCATTTGTGCTCGCTTGCTTTGGCCTCGCAAGCCGTCAACATCTTCTTCACGTCCGCCAAGGTCAGGCTCGGTTTGGTGCGCATGAAATCCTCCAATAACGCGGCCGCATCCTGGCTGTCAGCAAAAGCGGCGGCATGCTATTTTTCGCAGAAGCTGCTCTTTACACCACAAACCGCGTTGCAGGGAGGATCGAATGACGGCGATTTCAGTCAGGTCGTATTTGGGTGGCCGTGACCCGCAGTGACATAATTACGTTCGCGACCGCGAAAGGCTTCGACGACGCGCGTTGGGCTCTTGTCTAGCTCATGATGAAGTTAAGTTGATTCAGTATATCGTCATTGCGAGGAGCGAAGCGACGAAGCAACCAGAACCCCCTCCCTTCCCTCCCCCGCTTGCGGGGAGGGAAGGGAGGGGGATTTGCTTCGCGGAGCTTGTCATCGGGCCGGGCCGGGGTCCCCATCGCGCAAGCGCGATGGGGTACCCCTCTTCGGGCCGGACCCGTTGGCTCGCAATGACGATCGAGTGCGCTGTCGCGATCTAAAATCATCTTGCTTCTAGCGCAGCGAGAAGCGGATCGGCACGGTCAGGCTGAGTTCGTTTCTGGTCATGCTGCGCGGAAATGCCGGCAGCGGTTGGGCGCGCTCGATCATCGCCAAAACCTCGTTGTCGAGATCGGCGTGACCGGAGCTGCGCACGATCTTGCGGGTGAGCACGCGGCCGTCGCGGTCGACGGAGAACGCGAGCAGCGCCACGCCCTGTTCGCCGCGCGCCTGGGCGGCGCCCGGATAGCGCTTGAACTGCTGCAGCCGGCGCATCAGCAGCGTCTCCCAGGAACGCGGGACCTGCGGTGCGCCGCCCTTGGCCGGCGCCGCGGTGATCGGCGCCGGCGGCTTTGGCTCCTCGACCTTCTCCGGCGGCTTGACTTCGGGCGGCGCGACGTCGGCGGTGGTGACGTCCGGTTCAGGCGGCGGCGGGGTGATTTTTTGCGGCTCCACCGGCTTCGGCGGCGCCGGCGGCGTCGCCTTCTGCTCGATCATCTCTTCGGGCGCCGGCGCGAGGTTGAGCTTGGCGTCGGCGGTCGAGTCGATCGGGTCGAGTTCGATGCTGATCTCCTCGGTATTGTCCCCGATGGTTCGGTCCGGCGCGCGCCAGAACAGATAGCCCGCAAGCAGCGCGGCGTGCACCGCGACAACGAGCGCGCCGGCGACGGCCCAGCGCGCAAAATCGCGCGGCGTCTCGTCGCCGAACCACAAAGGCTCGAACCAGGTTGCCGGGCGCGCCGTCATTGTGCGTCCCGCCGCTCCAGGCCGAGCAGGTTGAATTTCAGATAGCCGGCTTGGCGCACGGTTTCGATCAGCTGATAAAAATCGCCGTACGGCACGGCGCGGTCGACGCTGAGCCGCACGTGCCGGTCCTTGTCGCCGCCGCTCAAATCGTCGAGCCGCGCCGGCAGCGCCGACAGCGTGGTTTCGGCATCGTCGATGGTGAGCGTGCGGTCGGCCTTGAGCGTCACGTCGATCGGCTTTTTCGGGTGCGGCTGCGGCAGCGCGGCCGAGCGCGGCAGGTCGACGGCAATATCGACGGTGGCGAGCGGCGCCGCCACCATGAAGATGATCAGCAGCACCAGCATCACGTCGATGAACGGCGTGACGTTGATGTCGTGCACCTCGTTGAGCTCGTCCTCGCCGTGATCGAGACGAATGGCCATGGCGGCGCTCCGGTCCTTTATTCGGCGGCGTGGGCGAGCGGCAGGCGGGCGCGGTCGAGATCGCGGCTGACGAGCCGCATCACCTGCGCCGAGGCGTCGCCGATCAGCGCCCGATAATGCGCGGTTTGCCGCGCCAGCACGTTGTAGATCACCACCGCCGGAATGGCGGCGATCAGACCCATGGCGGTGGCGAGCAACGCCTGCGCAATGCCGGGCGCCACCACCGCGAGGTTCGTGGTGTTGGCGTTGGAGATGCCGATGAAACTGTTCATGATGCCCCACACCGTGCCGAACAGGCCGACGAACGGCGCGGTCGAGCCGATGGTGGCGAGCACGCCGGTGCCGCGCGAGATTTTGCGGCCGGCGGCCATTTCGAGGCGCTCGAGCTGCAAGGCGATGCGCTCCTTGAGGCCTTCGCCGGCGCCGCGCGCCGACAGCCGCACCTCCTCGCCCGCGGTTGCAAGCGCTTGCGTCACCGGGCCGTCGCTGTGGCGCAGTCCGTCATTGGCTTCGGCGAACGTCGTCGCCTTGGCGAGAACGCGCAGGCCTCGGCGCACCTGGCGGCGTGCGCGGCTCAGTTCCAGCGTCTTCGCCAAAAACACCGTCCAGGTGATGAGCGAGGCGAAGGCCAAGCCGATCATCACTGCCTTCACTACCAGATCAGCGTCGAGAAACATGCCGACCAGTGACAGCCGGGATGGCAAGCCGCCAATCGCCGGCTGACCGGGCGTCGGCGCGGGCGGCGGATTCGCGGTCGAGCCGGCCGCGGCATCCGGCACGGCCGCGTTGCCCGCGGGCTGAGGGACGGCGGCGTTGCCGGCCGGCTGTTGTGGTGCGGGTGTGGCGGCATTCGGCGCGG
>JASHSE010000518.1 GCA_030036975.1 Xanthobacteraceae bacterium
CCCGGATGCGGCGACCTGCGCCTCGATCGCCTTGCGTTCCTGCTCGGTGAGATCGCCGACCTGCATCAGAGCATCGACGAAGAACCGCAATCCCAGTTCGGTCGGCAGCCGGCCGGCCGAAGTGTGCGGCGCGTAAATCAATCCGAGCTGCTCGAGATCGGACATGACGTTGCGCACCGAGGCCGGCGACAATGTCATCGGCAACAGCCGCGACAGATTGCGCGAGCCGACCGGTTCGCCGGTCGCCAGATAGCTCTCGACGATGCGGCGGAAAATCTCGCGCGAGCGCTCGTTGATCTGTGCAAGGCCGAGTTGGTTCGCGGCAAGCGGCAGGTCGTGACTGGTCAACGCTAACTCCCCATGCTGCCATGAAACTTGTCCATTTCGGTGCCGGCTTTCAAGTCGGCCTCCAGCTCGGTTAATGTGCGCATCGAACCTAGGGCCGACTTCATAGAGCAAGCAAAGACGATGGTGATCAGCTTTCGTCCGGCCATCCCTAAGGACTTCGACTATTGCGAGCGGCTTTATTTCGTCGAGATGGAAACCATCATCCGCGAGCTGAAGCTGGACCTCCAGGCGCAAGCTGCCAGCTTTCGACGACAGTGGGACCTTGCCGATGTTCGCATCATCAGGCTCGATGGCGCCGATATCGGCTGGCTGCAAAGTACCCAACGAGACAGCACGCTGTTTCTTGCTCAGCTTTTCGTGGCTGGCAGTTTCCAGCGTCGGGGCATCGGCACCGAGGTCATGCATCGTCTTATCGCGGCGGCCAATGAGGCGGGCCAGCCGATGACGCTTGAGGTGGTGAAGATCAATCCCGCCAAGCGGCTCTACGATCGGCTCGGCTTCCGCACCACCGGCGAGGACGATCGCAAGTATCACATGCGGCGCGAGCCGGACCGTACTGAGTCTGCAAGCTCGTAGCTCATTCCGCCGCAATCGCCTTTGGCACGCTGCGCAACAGCGCCATGAGGCCGCGCACGGACGTTAAATGCTCCAGATGATCGATGGAATCGATGACCGCCGCAATACCGGAATCGGGCAAGACTCCTTTCGCATAAGTGGCGAATTTGTCTTCGATCTGCACGCGCGTCAGCGGATTCTCATACGAGCCGAGCGGCTGCTCGCAGCGCGCTGAAAACTTTGCACCGTCGGCGGTCTCGACCTCGACATCAGCCTGCGAGCCGCTGACCGACGCGTCGGCGCGGACTTCGACACGCTCGGCCGCGAAGCGCCGCAGCGTTTCGTCGTCGTAACGATCCGGCGCGAACTGCGCCAAGGTCAGCGCCTTGTCGTGCAGGATCGCAGCGGCGGTATAGTGCGCCGAGAGCAGCGCTTCGAACTTGGCCTTGTAGGTGCCGAATCCGCCATGCATCCGAAATGCGCTCTCGGAGAGCGCGATACGGACCTTGCGCACTTTGGTGAAATCGACCGGCTGCCGGCCGATGAGATCGAACAGCGCCGTCACCATGCCCTGGATCAGCGATGCCGACGGCCACAGCCGCAGCGCGATTTGCTCGAGCTCCCAGCGCTGGCCGAGGCCGGCGATTGCCGCGTCCGGCTTGCCGCCGTCCGCATAGGCGTTGTACAGGCCGCCATCCTTGGCCGTCAGAAACTCATGCGTGGCGACGAATTGCTGCTGCGCCAACAGCGCGGCCAAGAGGCCCGACAGGGCGCCGCGGCACTGATGGAATTTCACCGTCGGCGTACCCCAGGCGGCAAACGTGCCGGCGGCCTGGCTGCCGGCTAACCCGAAGGCGCGCGCCATGGTGTCGGCGTCGAACCCGAGCAGCGAGCCGACCGCTGCCGCCGCACCGAACGGCCCGATGACACCCGGCCCATGCCAGCCGCGCGCGCGGAATTTTGGGTAATCGAGGCCAAGCCCGACCCGCGTCGTCACCTCACAACCGGCCGCAATGGCCGCGAGCAGCGCGCGGCCGGATAAGCCGTCGCGCTCCGCAATGGCCAGCGCCGACGGAATCACTTCGGGCGTGACATGGGTGAGCGTGGCGCGATGCACGTCGCACATGGTGACGGCGGTGACCAGATAGGCGTTGAGAAGCGTGGCGCCGACCAGCGACAGCGGCTCGCCCCCGATCACGCTTGCCTCGCGCGATTGCGCCAGCGCTCCGGCGAGCGCCGCAACCTGCCCGGTCTCCTCGCCGAGCCGGCCGGCGAGCGCACAGGCCAGCGCGTCCAGCAGCAGATTTTTGCAATGCTCGCGCACTCGCTGCGGGATGTCGTCGTAGCGCAGCCCGGCGGCAAACCTCGCCAGTCCTTGGGTTGCTTCCGGCACCGCCATTTCCGCCGCCATGTGGTTCTCCCTGCGCTCGCCGCAAACCCTAGCGAAACGTCGCCGGCACTGGCAACGCTGTTGCGGTGAACCATGCCGCGACGTTGCTTCGGCGCGCTCTTGTGGCGACCCCGTCCAAACGCCTAAAAGCGTGCGCCCGGTTTGCCCGCCAGGCGGGCGGAGCAACGACGCCCAAGGAGATCCCGCATGCGGCCAAGCCGCCGTCAGCCCGACGAATTACGCCCCGTGTCGCTCGAGCGCGGGGTGGTGAAATTCGCCGAAGGCTCGTGCTTCGTGAAATTCGGCGACACCCACGTGCTGGTCACCGCGACGCTCGAGGACCGCCTGCCGCCGTGGCTCAAGGGTCAGGGGCGCGGCTGGATCACCGCCGAATACGGCATGCTGCCGCGCGCCACGCTGGAACGGACGCGCCGCGAAGCCTCCTCCGGCAAGCAAACCGGCCGCACCGTGGAAATCCAGCGGCTGATCGGCCGCAGCCTGCGCGCGGTGGTCGATCTGAAGGCACTCGGCGAGCGCCAGATCACGATCGATTGCGACGTCATCCAGGCCGATGGCGGCACCCGCACCGCCTCGATTACCGGCGCCTGGATCGCGCTTTACGACTGCCTCGCCTGGATGAAGACGCGGCAGATGATCGAAATGGACGTATTGCGCGATCACATCGCCGCCATCTCCTGCGGCGTCTGCGGCGGCATCGCCGTGCTCGATCTCGATTACGCCGAGGATTCGCAAGCCGAAACCGACGCCAATTTCGTCCTCACCGGATCGGGCAACATCGTCGAAGTCCAGGCCACCGCCGAAAAGATTCCGTTCTCGGAAGAACAGCTGACGACGCTGCTCGCGCTGGCCCGCAAGGGCGTGACCAAGCTGATCGATCTGCAGAAGATGGCCTGCGGGTAGGACCAGGCGCGGACGGGCGACGGACAACAGATGAACGACACCGAGCCGCCGACAACCCATCGGAAGATCTGTCCTCCATCCGCTGACGTTCGTCGTCTGGTCATCGCGACGCATAATCCCGGCAAGCTCGCCGAGATGCGCGAACTGCTTGCGCCGTACCGGATCGACGCCATCTCAGCGGGCGAATTGGGCCTTCCCGAACCGGAAGAAACCGGCATGACGTTTCGCGACAATGCGCGCATCAAGGCCGAAGCGGCAGCCAAAGCCAGCGGCTTGCCGGGCTTTGCGGACGATTCCGGGCTCGCGGTCGACGCGCTCGGCGGCGCTCCTGGGATCCATTCCGCGCGCTGGGCCGGGCCTGACAGAAATTTCGCCCGCGCCATGCAGTCGATCGAACAAAAGCTCTCCGAGCGCGGCGCCGTCGCGCTGGAGCAGCGTCGCGCGCAGTTCGTCTCGGCGCTGTGCGTGGCCTGGCCGGACGGCCACCTCGAAGACTTCGAGGCCCGCGTCGACGGCACCCTGGTCTGGCCGCCGCGCGGCGACAAAGGATTTGGCTACGATCCGATGTTCCGGCCCGACGGCTACACGCGCACGTTCGGCGAAATGGACAGCATCGAAAAGCACGGCCTGCCGCCGCGCGGCGCCGGTCTGTCGCACCGCGCCCGCGCCTTTCTCAAACTCGCGGAGGCCTGCCTTGAGCAGCGCTGACGGCGAAAAATTCGGCGTGTACGTTCATTGGCCGTTCTGCCTGTCGAAGTGCCCGTATTGCGACTTCAACAGCCACGTGCGCCATGCCGGCGTCGATGAGGCTCGGTTCGCGCGCGCCTTCGCGGCCGAGATTGCCGCGACCGCCGCGCGCGCACCGGGACGCAGCGTGTCGTCGATTTTTTTCGGCGGCGGCACGCCGTCGCTGATGCAGCCCAAAACCATCGCGGCCGTGCTCGACGCCATCGCGCGGCACTGGCGCATCGCGCCTGACGCCGAAGTCACGCTCGAAGCCAATCCGACCAGCGTCGAAGCCACGCGCTTTCGCGGCTATCGCGCGGCCGGCGTCAATCGCGTGTCGCTCGGCGTCCAGGCGCTCGACGATCGGGCGCTGGCCGAGCTCGGACGGCTGCATTCGGCGCGCGAGGCGCTCGACGCGGTCGGCGTGGCGCGCGGAGTCTTCGAACGTTACTCGTTCGATCTCATCTACGCGCGGCCGGGCCAGACGCCACAGCAATGGGCAAACGAGCTCAAGCAGGCGCTCACCGAAGCCGGCGAGCATATTTCGCTCTATCAGCTCACCATTGAACCCGATACGCCGTTCGCCGCGCTCTACGCGTCCGGCAAGCTCAAAACGCCCGACGAGGACACTGCGCGCGCGCTTTACGACACCACACAGGAGATTTGTGCCGCGCACGGCCTGCCGGCCTATGAAATCTCCAATCATGCGCGGCGCGGCGGCGAATGCCGGCACAACCTGATCTACTGGCGCGCCCACGAATATGCCGGCATTGGACCGGGCGCCCACGGCCGCCTCGACATCGATGGCGCGCGCCATGCTACGGCGACCGAAAAGCGTCCCGAGACCTGGCTGATGCGAGTCGAGGCCCGGGGCGACGGCCTTATCAGCGACGACGTGCTGACGCGCGAGGAGAGGTGCGACGAGTTTTTGCTCATGGGGCTGCGGCTCGCCGAAGGCATTGATCTTCACCGCTATGCCAAGCTTGCCGGCCGCGTGCTCGATCAACAGCGCATCGCCGCGTTACGCGAGCACGGACTGATCGAGACCACGGCGGAAGGGCGGCTGCGCGTGACGCTGCCCGGCTTCCCGGTCTTGGATGCGGTGGTGGCCGATCTCGCCGCGTGAGCGGCCGGACGGCTAAATTCCCGACGCTCCGAAACTGTGCGGCGCCGGCGAAATGGTCTGCGGACCCGCCGGCGCGACGCGTAAAACTGCGAGCCCGCGCTCATTGGTGCCGTCGGGGCGAAAGCGAAACAAGCCATCGATGCCAGTGAAACCGGACGGATTGGTCAGCGTCTGCGGCGAGAACCGCTGCGCCGGATCAGCTTGCGTCTTCACCAGCGCGGCGACCAGCGCGACCGCATCGTAGGCGAGCGTTGCGGTCCGCACCGGATCCTGGTGGTAGCGGTTGCGGTAGCGGCTCGAAAAGTTGCGATAGCCGGCGGCATCCGGCGCCGCGTACCAGGCGCCGCCGAGCGCCGGGGTCGAGAAGATGCGCGGATCGTCCCACAGCCCGGTGCCGAGCAGCTGAATGTGTTTGGTATTGACGCCGTCGGCGACCAGCGTCTGCACCACGTCCGGCACGGCATCGCCGCCATCGGGAATGAACAGCGCCTCGGCGCGCACCGCCGATTGCGCCACAGCGCGCACCGGATTGGCCATGCCGGCGCGGTCGTGCGGATAGTGCTCGAGCGCGACGATCTGGCCGCCGCGGCGGGCGACGTCCTGGCGGAACGCGGCTTCCACCACCGTGCCGTAGGGATTTTCCGGCACCAAGGCCGCGTACGCGTGTTTTCCGGTCGAAGTCGCATACTGCACGATGCGCTGCACGTCGGATTCGGGCAAAAAGCTCAACAGATAAACGCCGGGCGACGCGACGTTGGCGTCGGTCGAGAATGCGATCACCGGCACATTGCGGACCCGCGTGATTTGGCCGACGAGGCTGACCGATTGCGCGAACAGCGGACCGAGCACGATCGCCGCTCCTTCGTCGAGCGCCTGCTGGGCGCCGCCTCGCGCCGCATCGGGGTTGCCGGCATCGTCCTTTACGAGCAGTTGGACATTGGGCGCGTTGAATTCGGCAAGCGCCATTTCGGCGGCATTGCGCATGGCCTGGCCGGCGAGCCCGGCATTGCCGCCGGCCGACAGCGGCAAGATGAGCGCGACCTTGACTTGGCCGGTGCCGATGGTCGTTCCGGGGCCGGGAGGTGGGGTCGCGGCGGGCGGCGGGCTCGACGAGAACAGACTGGAATTGGAAAAAACACTGGAATTGCTCGAGCAGCCGGCCAGCAACGCGGCCGTACTGGCCAGCAGGCCGGCAAGCGAGCGCCGCCGCGACAGCATGGCCGCGGACGCCCGAACCTGCAATTCCGCGGACAAAACGGTTCTCCCCACCTCTGCCTGCGCAATCGCATAGGCTATAGCAAATTGGTCATATTGGGGGCGAGTCATTAACCAAGGCGAGTCATTAACCAAATGGAAAGGATAACGGTTTCGGCGAGGCGCTGACGCTGCGCCGGCAAAGCGGCTAGATTGAGCGGCCATGAGCCGACCGCACACCGCCCCGCCCCCATCCGAGGATCGCGCCGAACGGTCCTACCTGATTGGCGGTCAGAATGTTGCCGTCGAGCGGCTAGAATCCGGCCTGCACATTGTCGCAACGCCGATCGGGAACCTCGGCGACATCACGCTGCGTGCGCTCGCGGCGTTGGCGGGCGCCGATCTGATCGCCTGCGAGGACACGCGCGTCACCCGCAAGCTCCTTGACCGCTACGGCATCCGCACGCCGCTGACGCCATACCACGACCACAATGCGGCCGATGCGCGCCCCAAATTGCTGCGCCGGATCGGCGACGGCGCGGCGGTCGTGCTCGTTTCGGACGCTGGAACGCCGCTCGTGTCCGACCCCGGCTACAAGCTGGTGCGCGCCGCGCAGGATGCCGGTTACGGCGTTGCGGCCATTCCCGGCCCTTCGGCGGTGTTGACGGCGCTGGCAGTCGCGGGATTGCCGACCGATCAATTTTTCTTCGCCGGCTTTTTGCCGCCCAAACAGGCAGCGCGCCGCGCGCGCATTGCCGAACTCGCCCGTATCCCGGCGACGCTCGTGTTGTTCGAGACCGGCCCGCGCCTCGCCGCGACACTGGCCGATCTGGCGGCCGGCCTCGGCCAAATACGCGAGGCGGCGCTGTGCCGCGAACTGACCAAATTGCACGAAGAGATCCGCCGCGGTGATCTCAAAATGCTTGCCGAAAGCTGTGCCGTGGAGGAGCCGCGCGGCGAAATCGTCCTCGTCGTCGGGCCGCCGACCGCGGCAGAACGGCCGAGCGCCGAGGACACAGACGAGCTGTTGCGCAGCGCGCTGTCGCGCACCTCGCTGAAAGCGGCCGTGGCCGAGGTCGCCGCCGCCACCGGCTTGCCGCGCCGGCAAATTTATCAGCGCGCGCTCGCGCTCGAAAACGAAACGGGCCGCGACAGGACCGAGGCACCCGATGCAGCGCCGCGCTAAGCCTCCTCGACGGCTCAAACCGGCACCCCGCCCGGAGCGTTTGGCCGCGTTCCAGCTCGGCATCTCGGCGGAGAGCCGCGCCGCGCTGTTGCTGATCGCCAAGGCCTATCGCATCGTGGCGCGGCGCTGGAAAACGCCGTTTGGCGAAATCGACATCGTGGCGCGCCGGCGCCGCGACCTGGTGTTCGTCGAAGTCAAGGCGCGCGAACGCCTTGACGACGCGGCCGAAGCAGTGACCGAGCGCAGCCGGCAGCGCATCGTCGCGGCCGCCGAAATGTGGCTCGCGCATCGGCCGCAGGATGCTCAGTGCACCATCCGTTTCGACGTGATCCTGGTCGCGCCCGGCAAAATGCCGCGCCATGTCGTCAACGCGTTCGATGCAACGCGTTAAGCGCTCGGGCCGGCAGCCGGTAGCCGCAGCAGCGAAAATTGCGTAGACGTTGGCAGCCCTCGCGCCGGAAACAGCCATGCGCCTGAATGTCGCCGTCCAAATGGATCCGATCGAGCGGATCAACGTCCGCGGCGACTCGACCTTCGCGCTGCTGTTGGAAGCGCAGAACCGCTCCCACGCGCTGTCCTATTACACGCCCGACCGGCTCGTGCTGCACGACGGCAAGGTATCGGCCACGGTACGGCCGCTGGTCGTGCGCGACCTCGCTGGCGATCATTTCACGCTCGGCGAGCCGCGCCATGTCGACCTGGCCTCGTTCGACGTCGTGCTGTTGCGGCAGGACCCGCCGTTCGACCTCGCCTACATCTCAACCACCCACATGCTCGACCGCATTCACCCGAACACGCTGGTGGTCAACGATCCGAGCGCCGTGCGCAACGCGCCGGAAAAGCTCTTTGTCATGGAATTTCCCGACCTGATGCCGCCGACGCTGATCACCCGCAGCCTCGACGCCATCAAGGCGTTCCGCGCCGAGCACGGCGACATCGTCATGAAGCCGCTCTATGGTCTCGGCGGCCAGGCGGTGTTTCGGCTCGCCGCCGACGATCTCAATTTCGGCTCGCTCTATGACTTGTTTGCCAGCATGTTCCGCGAGCCGTGGGTGGTGCAGCAATTCCTGCCCGCGGTAAGAGACGGCGATAAGCGCATCATCCTGGTCGACGGCGAGTTCGCCGGCGCCATCAACCGCGTGCCGGCGGCCGACGATTTGCGCTCCAACATGGTGCGCGGCGGCGTGCCGACCGCAACCGAACTGACCGAGCGCGAGCGCCACATCTGCGAGCGGCTTGGGCCGCACTTGCGCGAGCGCGGCCTGTTGTTCGTCGGCATCGACGTGATCGGCGGCTTTTTGACCGAGATCAACGTCACCTCGCCGACCGGCATCCGCGCGGTCAAAAATTTCGGCGGCCCGGACGTCGCAGCACTGATCTGGGACAAGATCGAGGCGAAGCGGGCCTACTTGGTGCCGACCAGCCATTGACCCATGCAAAGACCCTATGAGTCTTCCGAAGATTGGTCAGAGCACGCAAGTCAGGGGGCACTGGCGGTACAACTATTCGACAAGGAAATATGAGTGGGTGAAAGCTCACTGGCGCGTCTAGATACCTACCAGACAGAGATTCGCCTCACCCCTCGCTCTCGATCTTCTCCCGCGCGGCGCTCGCAAGAAAGGCAGAGCGGGTGAGGCCGCGGCGCTCGGCGGCCTCGTCAATCGCGTTCAGCAGGCCGGCGTCGAGCGAGAGATTGGCTTTGACCGAGCGGCCGGCGTCGAGCACGAGCGGCACGTAGGCGAGAATGCCGCCCCGCACCAGCGCGGCAGCCACCTCCGGATCGGCGCGCAGCTTTTCCGCCGAACGGGGCTTGGGGATTTTCTCACCGTCCGCACGGGCATCCTCGACCCACAGGGTTACCGCCTCGACGGCGTTGCGCAGGGCGTCATCGACGGTGACGCCGCCCGAGGTACAACCCGGCAGGTCGGGGACCACGACGCCAAAGGCGCCGGGTTTCCCATCCACAATGGCGACATAGCGGGCCATGAAATCTCCTCATTGCCACCCGGCTTGGCGCGAGATCGCACGGGCCACGCCGGGCGAGAGCATCTGGTGTCGCAGAACGACAATGCGGCCGGGCCGGTTTGGGTGTTTGAATACGTCATGGTCGCCGCCATGACGCTCAATCCAGCCTTCCCGCTTGAGTCGAGCCACGGCTTTCCTCCGGTTCGCTTCGGCTTGGGCCATGGGCGCTCGCTCGATGCGTAAATATTGGCGCATGGACGTTTGTCAATCAAGCTGCCCAAAATAACGTGTGGTGTCACCTCGCCGACCGGCATCCGCGCGGTCAAAAATTTCGGCGGCCCAGACATCGCGGCGTTGATCTGGGACAAGATCGAGGCGAAGCGGAATTAGTCCTGCCGCTTCATGCGCGCGCCGGTGCGGGAGCTGCTGCGCTGACGCCGGCGCCTGAAGACTTGCGGATCGATATCACCGCCAACGCCGCAATGATACACAGCGCACCGGCGACGAAGAACGCCGGCAGGTAGGTAGCGAACTCGGTGCGCACCAGACCGGCGCCGAACGCCGCGCTGGCGGCGCCGATCTGATGTCCGGCGAACACCCAACCGAACACCATGCCGGCCTTTTCGCGGCCGAAGCGGTCGGCCGTGATTTTCACCGTGGGCGGCACGGTCGCGATCCAATCGAGACCGTAAAACACCGCGAACAGCGACAGACCGTAGAACGTGAAATCGGTGAACGGCAGGTAGAGCAACGACAGCCCGCGCAGGCCGTAATACCAAAACAGTAACCAACGCGGATCGAAGCGGTCCGACAGCCAGCCCGAGCCGATCGTGCCGATGAAATCGAAAATGCCCATCATGGCGAGCACGCTCGCCGCGGTGACCGCCGGCAGACCGTAGTCGTGGCACAGCGTGACGAAATGGGTTTGGATCAGGCCGTTGGTGCTGCAGCCGCACACGAAGAAGGTGCCGAACAGCACCCAGAAGATCGGTACGCGCGCGGCGTCCTTGAGCACAACGAGCGGAGACAGCAGCAGCGACACTAAGCCGACGCCGGCGGCCGGCGGCGGCGCGACCGCGGTCTCGCCGTAGAGCGGCAGCCCGACGTCGCTCGGCCGGTCGCGCATCAACAGCAGCGCCACGCACCCGGCGAGCGCCAGCATGCAGCACACCAAGACCAGCGCCATGCGCCAGCCGTAGCTGGTCGCCACCCGTGCGATCAGAGGCAGGAACAGCAATTGCCCGGTCGCATTGCTGGCGGCAAAAATGCCCATCACCAGGCCGCGGCGCGCATTGAACCAGCGCGTCGCCACCGTCACGGCCAGCACCATCGCGGTGAGCCCGCTGCCGATACCGACCACGATGCCCCACAGCAGAACGAGCTGCCACACCTTCGTCATCATGAGCGACGTCAAAAAGCCCGCTGAAATGAGGATGACCGCGCACACCATGACGGCGCGCACACCGTAGCGGTTCATGAACGCGGCGGCGAACGGGCCGAACAATCCAAACAGCATCAGCCGGATCGCCAACGCCGAGGATATTTGATCGTTGGCCCAGCCGAATTCGTGCTCCAGCGGCACGATCAGCACGCCCGGCGTACTCATGGCGGCCGCGGTCACGATGGTGGTTATGAGCGTGACGCCAACGACAACCCAGCCGTAATGGATGTTGCGGCGGCCGAGCGTCGCGGCC
>JASHSE010000519.1 GCA_030036975.1 Xanthobacteraceae bacterium
ATCCGCTTGGGATCACATTCAACCGCCGAATGACGTGAAGCAGCTTGTAAGTCGGAAAGCGGTGGCTGGGGCGCCTGGATTCGAACCAAGACAGGCAGAGTCAGAGTCTGCAGTGCTACCGTTACACCACGCCCCATTGCGATACGCGGACCGGCTTGATGGGCGCTAGATAACCCGGCGCCGCGCGGAGAACAATAGGTCGGCGCGGTCGGTGAGGGCGGGCTGTCGCGGAAGGGCGGCTCGCTGCAGGCGACCCGCAACCCCTCCATTCGTCATTGCCGGGCTTGAGCCGGCACAATCCATGCCACCTCGCGGCCGCATGGATGCGCGGGTCAAGCCCACGCATGACGAGCAAGTGGGCTCTCTCAGACGGGGTTCTACCCTACCGCCGCGGCGTTTTGCTGCCCTGGCTCTTTTTCTGCGCCTGCTGCTTACGGGCGGAAGCCGTTGCGGGCACGCGCGGGCGAGCGCCCGCGCCGGCGCGTGGATGGATCGCGGTCTTGTCGTTGCGCAGAAAATTTACGGTGTGATTCTACTCGGCTTCTCGCCGCGTCTTCGTATTTTTTATGCCGGCGCGTGGACGCGCGGCTCGTCGCGCACGCTGCCGATTTCGTGGGCACGCACCTTGACGGTGAGCTCGCCGAGCGCGGGCGCCGAGCGGCACACGATCACGTCGCCGGGCTTTACGGGGCTCACGCCTTCCGGCGTTCCGGTATAGACGAGATCGCCGGGATAGAGCGTGTAGAACGCGGAGGCGAATTCGATCAGGCGGCGGCAATTGTAGATGAGCTTGTCGGTGTTGCTGTTCTGCCGGACTTCGCCGTTCACCGTGATGCTGATCGGCACCGCGTCGGGATCCGGGATTTCGTCGGCGGTCGCCATCCACGGGCCGAGCACGGCGTAGCCGTCGACCGATTTGCGAAAGCTGCGGTCCTCGCCGCCGCGCACCGTCATGTCGAGGCCGAGGCAGTAGCCGGCGACGTGATCGAGCGCGCGCGCCTGAGCAATGTCGCTGCCGGCCTTGCCGATCACCATGACCAGCTCGACCTCGTGGTCGTTGCGCCGGTCGGGAAAGCGGAGCGGGATGCCTTCGGACGGGCCGACCAGCGCAGAGTTGGCTTTGAGAAACATGCCGGCTTCGCCGATCTTCGACGAATGCGCGCGCACGACCTGCGAGCCGGCCTGCGCCGAGGCCGCGGCCATCTCGGCGATGTGCGCCGAATAGTTGGTCGGCGCGCATGACAGCTTGGTCGGCCGCGCCACCGGCGGCAACAGCTTGACCGCGGCGAGCGGCTTTGCCGGCGCCTTGTCGGCCATGCGCTCGATGCGCTCGCGCCAGTGCGGCAGCGCGGCGACCACCGCGTCGCCCTTCATCGCATACGGCGCCGCATGGCGGATCGCGGTCTGCGCCTCGGTCACGTCATGCACTTTGTCGCCGCGCACCACGGCCAGGCGATCGTCGTCATATCGGCAAAGCTTCATCGCCGTCTCCTGCCCTGATTGCTGCGGCACCCTTCAAGACGCGGCGCGCCGGAAGGGAAGGCGAACCCGCGCGCATCATTACCGGTTGGGCGACGCGGCACAAGCGCAGCCGATACCGAGGTTCGCAAGCAAATGGAGCCGGCGCCATCAGCGGAATCACCATCATCCCCCTCGGCGTCATATGAAAGGAGTCAAGCAATGCGGTCGTATTTTTCAAACCAGCGGCGCCAAGAACTGGCGCCCGACGTGCGTTCGTACATTCTCCGGGACATCGTCGCTAAAGCAGCCGTGGACGATCCGGTGCATCCCGGCTGGCCCAAGGACGCACCGGACCGGCAGGGCGGCCGGTTTCGCCCGAAAGACGAAGTCGCGGCCGCAGATAATCCCACATCAAGCCCGACACCAAGCTCGCGCCCGAAATTTTCGGCACGCGACATTCCGGCTAATAATCCGAAGCACCCGGTACCGCTGATGGACAGCCACGGCAACCCAATTACCGATGCGCAAGGCAATCCGCTTCTTCGGCCGGCCGATTTGCCGCCGGAGGCATATGTGCAGGCCGGGCGTGCATCAAACTTGGGCGCATACATTGCGGCCATTGAGCAAATTAGGCCGGATATTACAATTGGGCTTGCAGCGCTATTGTGGTTTGAATTGTCTCCGCTTGGACAGGGCGGATCATTGGACGCGGAGCGGATTAACGGGCAATACGTTGACGAATACCATGATTATGCGAACATCGGAATCGGCCTTTTTATGGCCGCAGCCGGGGTTAAAATCGAGGACGCTCTGAGTATTACCAACGACTACGCTTGGTTCAGATCGCGGTCCGCAGAGCAAAAGGACGACGTGTATACGTACGCGTCTAAGCGTGATGTAGACAATATAAAAACGGGATACGAGCTTTATCAATCCGGGCGCATTTAGCCCTGACGTGAAAGGTGGCCACGTGATCTACTGGCCGATTGTGCTCTCTGTCCTTTGGCCGCTCGCATTCATTGCTGCTTGGTCAGGTCCGTTCTCGTGGACTGTCGGCGTATGGTTCGTGCTTTTGTTCTGGGGATTGTCGGCATCGCTTGCACTGGTTTTCGCGATTGATTTTGCAGCCAAACGGGATTGGCTGCGCGCAAGTGCCATGTTGCCGCTGCCGCTGACTATTATTTTTGCGATCGCGAACTTTGGCGGCTTGTGGCGTGCCGGCCAGATTGCGGGCGAGTATGTGCATTTTTACGCTATGCGGCCGTTTTATCTGCGGGATATATCGCGCCTGCCGACAGATCAGCCGCGGCTCATAGTGTACAGCTGGGGCGGCTTGTTGCCTCTGGTCTCGCATGGGGTTGCTTACGACGACAGCGATGAGATTAGTTTGCCGAAAGAAAAACGTTCCGCAGCATGGGAGGATCGAGCCAATCGTACGGATGCCGAATGTATCGTCGGCTTTACACCGCTGGGAGGTCATTTTTATCTCGTCAACTTGGATTGCTAAGCAGTAGCCTAGGACGAGGTCTATACGGCCTTGCCCGCGCGCAACGTTCGGAATACGGAAATTGGTTATGAGCTCTACGAGACCGGACGAGTTGTCGCTTCTCCATGAGAGAGATCCGCATGCACAAAATACTGGCGGAGATCGTGTTCTTTATTGGCCGGCGATAATCGCATTTGGTTCCCCTATAGTTTCGATTTTGGCCTGGGTTGCTTCGGATACAGGAGCATTCGAGGCGCAAATGACCGTATTTCTTCTCTGGGGGGGAGCCGCCTTGGTCGTTTTTATGCTTATTCTGACTTGGCTCGGTGATCGGCAGTGGCGCCGAGCTGCGTCGGCCGCGGTTCTGCCTGCCAGCGTGCTTGCTGTGGCTCTCAATTTTCATTTTGTTGCGCGGGCAACGATCTGGGCCGGCGACCGTCTCGAGCTGGTCGCGACGCTGCCTAGCTATTCGCGGGAAATAGCGAACCTTCCTCACAAGGAAGGCCCGCGGATTGCAACCTTCTTCTGGCGCGACCTCAATTTAGGATTTGGTCTGGACTTCGGATACGAGTTCCTCGTGTACGATGAAAGCGATGAGATCGCCCTGCCGGCAGAGCAGCGTTCGGCCGCCTGGAAGAAAAACGCCGGAACTGACCTGGAATGTCCGTTGACTGGCGTGGAGCACATCTTTGGTCACTATTACTTTGTCGGTCACGGCAACGATTGTTAGGATTCGGCCTTGAACGTCTTCTGCCATTTGCGCTGGCCGGCGGTGTCGAGCACCACTCCCATTTCAGCCGTGACGATCCGAAAGACGACGTATATACGTCATTGCCGCGCCGTAACGTCCGCAATACTGAAATCGGTTACGAGCTTTACCAATCAGGGCGGATTACGGCCGACCCTTGAATCGGATGACGATCGTGCTTTCCGCAATTAGGGACCGGGCGCTCGTTTGGCCTACCGCCCTGACTTTTGTTTGGG
>JASHSE010000520.1 GCA_030036975.1 Xanthobacteraceae bacterium
GTGCGCGACGACGTGCTCGATGGCCTGATCAGCACCGAACAAGCGCGCCGCGACTACGGTGTGGCAGTCGACGCGGCGGGCCGGCTCGATCTTGCCGAGACCGCGCGCCTGCGCGGCGGTTAGCCGGCTCGACCGGGCGCGTTCAAATGGCGACGATGCGGCAGAGAATGCCGCGTGAATCGACCGAGCCCGAGATCGGGTCCCAAGGGCCGTCGTAGGTCATGGCGGCGTTGATGTTGACGTCGAACGCGCCGTTCCCTGGCGCCATGCTGCCGGGGCGCCACCAACCCATGCCGGTCGAAACCACCCCTTCGGGCGTATTTTCGCTGACCTTGATTTTGGCCTTGCATGAACCGCGCGCGCCGGGCGTCTCGATGCGGACCCATTGCCCGTCCGCAACCGCCATCTCGCGCGCGGTCGCCGGGTGGATCAAAAGCCGCGGATCGGGCGAAATTTTTTTGGCCCAGGGCTGATCGCGAAACCGCGAATGATGATAGGTCTTCTCGCGATCGCCGGTCAGCAGCGTCAGCGGAAACGCGGCTTTCAGGTCGGCGTCGGCGCTCTCGCGTGCCGGCGCCGAAAAATTCGGCAGCGGATCGACGCCGATCGAAGCGATGGCCTGCGAATAGAGCTCGATCTTGCCGGTGGGCGAGGGGAATTTATCGAAATTCTCCAATGCGTAAGGGTACACGGCGAAGCCGTCGCGGCGCAGCGCCTCTAAAGTCACGCCGCTGTCGCCGAGCAAATAATTGATGAATTCGTCCTGGCTCTGCCACGGCAGAAAATTCGCAGTCGCCGCGCCGCGCGCGCGCATCTTCGTCAGCAGCCCGCGCGCGATCGCGAAATCGTTACGGGCTTCGCCGCGCGGCGGCAGCACGGCCTGCGTCATGGCGATCAGCGGCCCGCCGGGCTGCAGCCTAATCTCATCCTCTTCGAGCGCGGTGGTCTTCGGCACCACGAGATCGGCGAGTTCCGCGGTCGGCGTCATGGCGTCGCTCGCCACCATCAGGAAATCGAGCGAGCGCAACGCTTCGACGGTCTTCGGCGTGTTCGGGTAGGTGACGACGATATTGGCGCCGCTGACATACATGGCGCGCACCGGATACGGCTTGCCGGTGAGGATCGCGTCGATCGCGGTCGGATTGTGACAAGCCGTTTGCCAGCCGCGCGGCCCGGCCCACAGCGGGAATTTGTCGGCACCGAGCGTCTGCTCCTCGACATCGCGGGGCAGGCGGAATTTCGCATCGTGCACGAGCTGCAGATTGTCGCGAAAACCCTTCGGCTTCTTGACCCGACGGTTGCCGCCGCGCCGATCGACATTGCCGCTGATCGCGACGAGGCAATGGAACGCCCGAAAGGTCTGGACGCCGGCGGAAAACGCATCGATGCCATGGCCGCTGACAAACGTTGATGGCCCGTGTCCATAGATACGGGCCGCGGCGACGATGTCGGCGGCGGGCACGCCGGTGAGTTCCTCGGCGCGCTTCGGCGGGAATTCGGCCGCGCGCTCGCGGAGCTTGTCGAAGCCGTGGCTCGAGCGCGCGACGAATTCGCTGTCGTAAAGGCCTTCTTCGATGCTGACGTGGATCATGGCGAGGCCGAGCGCTGCGTCGGTGCCCGGGTTCGGCCGCAGCCACAAGATCGGCCATGCCAACGGCGGGAATGCGCTTCGGATCGATCACCACGATCTGGCCGCCGCGTTTCTTCAATTTCTTGAGCGCGATCCATTCGATCGGATCGGCTTCGTAGGAATTGCGGCCCACCACCAGCGCACAGCGCGCATTGTCGATATCCTCGCCGCGGGTGATGTCGAGGCCGGTGGAGCGCAGACTGACCGCGCGGCAGCCGCCGCAGAGATCCTGGTTGATCATCCAGTTCGGCGAGCCGAGCGAGCGCAGCAGCATCACTACCGCGACGCCGCGGCCGAAATAGACGTTGTTGCAGGCGCCGATCAGCGCCAGCGGGCCATAGATCTCGCGCGCTGCGGCGAAGCGGTCCGCCGCATAGTCCAACGCCTCATCCCACGAGACGCGCTGCCACTTGCCTTCGCCGCGTTCGCCGACGCGTCGTAACGGGTAGAGGAGCCGCCGCTCCGAGTAGGTCAGTCCGGTCGAGCCTTTGAGGCCCTTGATGCAGAACGCGCCTTTGGACAGCGGGTGCGCCGGATTGGGCTTGATGTCTTCGACCACGCCGTCGCGCACATGGACCAGCGAGCCGCAATGCACCGAGCATTCGCTGCAGGTCGAAGGCACGACCTTCATTTCGCCGGACGCTGTCGCTGCGCTGGTCATCTCGGCGCCATCTTGTCTGACGGCTTTCGCCGCGCGTGTGTCGCCTGTAGGGTAGTATGGAAACAAAAGCGCGGCAACGTTTTGGAACTAAGCAACATAAAACCGACGAACGACGAGGTGGCAGGATGACAGTCGACGATCGCAAGCCGCGCGCGGAGGGGGAAAATCATGCGGACCATCATCGCCACGAGGCGCATGGCCACGCCCATGACGACCCCCAGCATGCGCATAGCCATGACCGCACGCACCGGCCGCATGATTGGCACTCGGAAAGCTACGTGGACTATTGGATCAAGCGCGACGAGGATCGCGAGGACGAACGGCGGCCGCGCATCAGGCAGATGGTCGCCATGGCCAAGCTGCCGCACGACGCACCGATCGCCGCGCTCGATATCGGCGCAGGCTACGGTTTTGTCAGCGAACAGGTCTTGCACGCCTTCCCCAACGCCCATGTAACTCTACAGGATTTTTCCGCGCTGATGCTCGATCGCGCTCGTGGCCGTCTTGCCGACGCGGCCGCCCGGACGTCGTTCGTGCTGAGCGATCTGACGGATCCGGCCTGGGTCAACCAGGTCGGCGGTCCATTCGATCTGATCGTCTCGGCGATCGCAATCCACAATCTTCGCTCAACTGCGGCGATCGCGGCCTGCTATTGCGGCGTCACGCAACTGCTCAAGCCCGGCGCGCCATTTCTCGATTACGACCTGTTTTCGCTCGTGGGCGGCATCGAAACCCATATCGGGCTCATGCAGGAGGCGGGCATGAGCCGCGTCTCGCGCGCATGGGACGATGGCCACGCCGCCATCATCCTTGCGCATGGCCGGCGCACCCCAGGATAACGCCCCGACGCACAAACCTGCGCCGCGGTGAAGATCGCGCCTTCACCGCGTGCACGTCATGACAAGCCTCTCGTCAGCGCGCGGCTATTTTCGCGCGTTGAAT
>JASHSE010000521.1 GCA_030036975.1 Xanthobacteraceae bacterium
TTTCCATCGTGGTCGAGTTGGCCGCGCTCTATAACGGGGCGCTCACCTTCGACACCGCGCCGATCGGCGGGTTGCGGGCGGAGCTGGCGTTGCCCGCCGGCTCGCCGTAACGGCGGCTTTCAGAACGCGCGGCTTCAGCGGCGCCACAATTCCTTCGACGCGATCCGTGCGCCGTCCGACAGCGCCTTGAATTTGGCCCAGACGATCGAGGGATGAACCTCCTTCGATCCGGCAAAGGTGGCAAAGCCGCAATCGGAGCCGGCGATCACGTTGTCACGGCCGACCACGCCGGCAAAACGCACGATGCGCTCGGCTACCAGCTCGGGATGCTCCACCAAAACCGTCGAATGCGAGATCACGCCCGGGATCAGGATCTTGCCATCCGGCAGTTTCACGTTCTTCCACACCTTCCATTCGTGCTCGTGGCGCGGGTTCGCCGCCTCGAACGAATAGGCGCCGGCGCGGATCCTCAGGATGATATCGACGATGTCTTTCAGCTCCATGTCGTGGATGCGCGGCCCCATATTGATGCCGTAGCAGGTGTGGAAACGGATTTTCTCCGGCGCGATGTTACGCAGCGCATGATTGAGCGCATTGACGCGGACTTCCGCCCATTTGCGGCAATCGGCAATGCTCGTCTCGGGATGGATGATGTAATAGGTGACGAGCCGTGGATCGTCGATCTGCAACAAAAAGCCGGCCTTGACGATCGCCTCGTATTCCTCGCGCATCGCCTCGGCGATGGCAAAGACATACTCGTCCTGGCTTTTGTAATAGGCGTTGCGCTGCCAGTCCTCGATGTTCGACGGCGAAATTGCCGGCATGAAGACATCTTCGGCCGCGACGCCTTTGCGGGCGTCCCTTAGATTGTCGATGTCGCGCTGCAGCCGGGCGTGACCCTTGTAGGTGATCGGCCCGGTGCAGACCATGTGGGTGTGACGTGAGGCGGCGTGGGTATTGGCGTAAAATTCCGGGAACGAACGGCCTTCACGTGAGGAGGCCCATTGGTTGCGGGGCCCGGCCTTGGTGTTGACTTCGTAGCCGCCGAGCCGCTCGTTGATGTAGCTGACGAAACTCGGCTTGCCGTACTCGCCGTCGTCGATCACGTCGATGCCGAGCTCGGCTTGGCGGTGCACGATTTCGGCTACCGCCGCGCGTAGACGTGTCGCCGCCGCCGGCTCATCGAAGGCTTTCGGTCCGTCGCGCTCGACCAGGGCCAGCAAGTCGGGCGGCCGCGGCAGGCTGCCGGCATGGGTGGTCAAAATACGATCAGTGCTGCGTTTCATGGTTTACTCGTGTGGTGCACGCATGAGCGAAGCGACATGCGGGAAGAGGGCGGTCGCCGCTCGCCGCGTTCATCGTGGATCATTCGATCTGCATGTGGAATTCGCGAATATACGGTGACGCCTCTTCGACGGTTTGAACAATAACGCGGCCGAATTCCTTGGGCGTTGTCGAGACTGGAATGTTGCCGGCCTTCTCCAAAAAATCGCGGTACTCGTCCGATCGCGTGATCGACACAATGTGGCGATTGAGAAGGTCGACAATCGCCTTCGGCGTGCCGGCCCCGGCGCAGACGCCGAGCCAGCCGAACGGCGTCAGTGGAAAACCGCGCTCGGTCAGCGTCGGCACGTCCGGAAAGCTTTTCAGCCGCTGCGGGCTGGTCGAGGCCAGCACCTTAAGCTCGCCGCTGCGGTAGAACGGACCGATTGCGATCGGCGGCGCGACCTGAAAATGAATGCGACCGGCCAGCATCTCCTGGGTAATGACATTGGCGCCCTTGAACGGCACCTTGGTCATCCGGATGCCGGCGGTCTTTTCCAGCTCGTGCGCCACCAGCTCCTGCGTCGATCCAGCGCCGACGGTGCCGTAGAGAATGTCGCCGGGATGCGCCTTGGCGTAGCTTATGAACTGATCGAAGGTGTCGACCGGAACCGATTTGGCGAGCGCCATCAAGTAATAGTACTTCGATACCAGCGCTACCGGCGCGATATCGGCGAGCTTGTAGGAGGCGTTCTTGTAGAGCAGCGTGTTGATGGCGTCGAAATAGGTGCAGAACTGCAGCGTATAGCCGTCGCGCGGCTGCGCCAGCACGTCGTTGAGCGCGATCATGCCGCCAGCGCCCGGCTTGTTCTCGACGTAAACCTTTTCGCCGAGTTGCGTGCTCAGATGGTCGGCGATAAAGCGGGCCGGAATGTCAGTCGGGCCCCCGGCCAAAAAGCCGACGACGAGCCGGATCGGACGCGTCGGATAGGGCTCGGCGGCGCCGGCCGCGACGGCGTTTGCGAGCACGAGCGCGCCGGTAAGCGCGGCAAGCCGCGCCCAAGTTCGCCATGCCGCGAAAAGCGTCGCTGCGGTCGCCGTCATGCGGCCCTCAGTCAAGCGTCACGTGAGCCGAAACGATGACGTTCTTCCAGCGCTGCGCCTCGTCGCCGAAATAGGCGGCGGTGGCTTGCGGCGTACCGCCGGCCGGCTCCGCGGTGAGGCTGGCGAAGCGCTTGATAACGGCCGGATCGTGCAGCGCCTCGTTCACTGCCGCATTGATCTTATCGACGATGGCGGCCGGCGTCTTCGGCGGCGCGGCCAACGCGAACCACGTGACCGAGGCAAAGCCGGGCAAAGTCTCGGCGATGGTCGGCACCTCCGGCAGCGAACTGACACGGTTCGGCGCAGCGACCGCGATCAATTTCAGCTTGCCGGCTTTGACGAATTGCATCGACACGCCGAGATTGTCGAACATGCAGTCGACATTGCCGGCAACGAGGTCGTTGAGCGCCGGCGCCGAGCCGCGATACGGCACGTTCTGCAGCTTCACGTGCGCCATCATCTGAAACAGTTCGGACGTCAGATGCGAGGTCGTGCCGTTGCCCTGGGTAGCGTCGGTGATTTTGCCCGGATTGGCCTTAGCGTAGCTGATGAAATCCTTGACGGTGGCGGCCTTGATCTTGCTCGGATTGACCACGAGGGCGTTCGACACCCGCCCGAGGACGACGATCGGCACGAATTGCAGCGGGTCGAAGTCGAGGTGCGCATAAAGGTTTTGATTGACGACCAGCGGTCCGGGCGGCGCCGACAGGAGCGTGTAACCGTCGGGGTCGGCCTTGGCGACGACTTCGGCGCCGATATTGCCGCCGGCGCCGGTGCGGTTCTCGACGATCACCGACTGGCCCCATTTGCGCGACAGCCAGTCGGCAACGATCCGCGGCATGACGTCGGCGGTGCCGCCGGGAGGATACGGCACGATGATACGCACCACGCGCGCCGGGTAGTCCTGACCGCGCGCCGCAGGCGTCAGCGCTGCGCCGAGCACCAACGCCAGCGCGGCCATCGTGCCTGCAACATAGCGAGCCGAACAGGGCATAAGGCCTCCCTTGTCTCCCAATGGGGATGCAACGCGTGCTTCTGCGCCGCGGCGCCGCAGCCCGAAGTCGCGGATTGGAAATGGTGAGCGACTGTAGCCAAAGCGTTCCTTGGCCGCCAGTGCGCAGGGGGAGCGCACCCGCGCGGCGATCGCCTGTGCGCCGCAGCCGTTCGGCGAATGGGGCGGGACCTGGATTGCGCTTTTCTATGTGATAGTGTGCCTCCGCCCGCCCGAATTGCACCCAAAACGGATTGAGCAAAGGATAATATGCGTGCAGCTCATTTGCTGATTGCCGCCGCAATCGTGCTTGCCACGGCCGCCTGCAGCCAAGGACCCAAAGGCGATCCCGGCCCGCAGGGCCCGCCGGGTGCAAAGGGCGATCCAGGCCCGCCGGGGCCCCGCGGCCCGGCCGGACCAGCCGGCCCGATGGGGCCGCGTGGCGAACAGGGCCCGCCCAGTCCGAGCATTCGCGTCCTGCGCGCGAACTGCCTTGATGGCGGCTGCACCGTGACCTGTCGCGACGATGAGGTCCTGGTCAACGCCTATTGCGGGCCGGCCCGAAATGCGGCGACCTATCTCGGTGAACGCTCCGCCTCCTGCGGCGTTGAGGCCAACCCGGCCAATGCGCCACTCGTTGCGGTTTGCGTCGCCACCCACCCCTGACGGTCGCTATCGTCTTGAATTCGCGAAACTTTAGGTAATGGCGTCTTAAACGGCTTCTTAAGTGCCGACGGCTTAGAACGGCGCCAGGTTCGGTCCAGCGAAGGCGGGCGCGCCAATGACGAGCGATCGGCCTGCCGTCGAGCGGCTGCGCGACTATTTGCAGTCGCTGTCACCGCAGGCGCGGGCGATGCTGACTGCGGAGCTCGAGCGCGCGGTGCTGCGCGGCGAGGCCGACGCCGGCTGTGACCTGGTGTTGCAGGAATTGCGGCGCACCATGCGTGCTGCGGCCCAGCCGACACCGCGCGTTTTGTATGGCGCGCGCCGTTTCTTCATCCCGCTCGAGCCGTTCCTGTTCGAGGGTCCCGCCGACCATAAGCGGCTCGGACGATTGGCACGCGCGTCGCTTGATCCGATCTGGCAGTGGATCGGCCGCGATCTGATGCCGGCCGAAGCCAAAGCATTGACCGAGGACATCGAACGCGCCTTCCTCGCCGAAGATCCCGTCAAGGCGGACCAGCTGGCGCGCGCGCTGCATGACCGTGCCGTCCAGCACATCAAAGCGGCGATCGCCGCGCTCGGGACCAGCGAAAAGGCGCGCCGGCGCTTCACCGTGCAAGTTGGCACCCCGCGTGCCGTCGATGACGTCACGACACTGATGCGCATCCTCGCCATCCGCGATCGGCTGGCCGATTTGGCGCGGCGCCTGCCCGACCACATCCGTGCCTTCGAACACGAGTACGTCGATCAGGTAAAAGGGCACATCGAGGCCGCGAGAAAAGCGCTGCAGAAGTATCCATCGCAACCGGCTGATCTGTGCCTGTTTGGGCTGATCATGGTGTCGAACCGGTTGGCCGTGCCCTGGCAGTTGATCCGCATCGCCACACGCGCGGCCGAAAGCGACGATGTGGCCCGCATCGCGAGCACACCGTACGCGGTCGCCGTCGACATTGTGCTCAACGACCTTGAATACGTGGTGGGAGAGTTGCGCGCCGAGCTGAAAGTCGGCCGGCCGGTCGCTTCACTGCTCAAGGCCATGCACGATGCGGCACGTGGTTTACGCACGGAAATCAAGCTATCGGCCGATTCACGCTGGAGCAGACAGATCGGGGCGATCCGCGGCGCTGTGTCGAATTTGCTTAGCGCCGAACTGGAGACGACTGCCGGCCGGGTGCGGCGCCTGCTGCGACCCCGTCCGGCCAACGAAATCGTGCCGGGGTCGCTGCTCGACGCCATCGACGTGCAAGATGCGGAAGCGCGCGTCGATCTGGTCGGGGCCTGCCGGCATTATGCCAGCGAACTTGCGGTCAGCGAGGTCACGTTGCGGACCTGCTCGGAGCTCACGCAATATCTCGAGACCGGCACCAAAATCTTGCTCGACGCCTTGCGCCATGCCGAAGATGCCGAGCGTCCATTCCGTCAGTCGCAGCTTGATGCCGCAGTCCGCTTTTGCCGCACCATATTTGGGACGGACTATGCGAGTGTGCTGGCCAAAGCCGCCGATGCGGCGGTGCAGGCTAACCCTGCCGAGCGCCGAGCGGCCCGCGCGTGACGATCCAGGCCGGCGAAGCCGGGCCGGGAACGCATGCCCATGGTGCGCAATTGCCGCGCCGGCCTTCCCATTGCGGCCGCATTCGCGCCGTGATGTAACCACGCGTCGAGATGGGGGTTCGCCAGCGGCTGCATTTACGGTTGCGGCGCTTTCTGGTCCACCGCCGCAAGCGGTAACAAAGAGTTAATGAACCAGCGACATGGCGCTCTGGATCGTTTTCGCATTGATGACCGCGGCGGCGATTGGTGCCGTCGTTTGGCCGCTGGCGCGCAAACCGCGCGGCGTTGCGGCGGGCAACGAGGTTGTCGTCTACAAGGATCAATTGCAGGAAATCGAGCGGGATCGCGCCGCCGGCCTGATCGGTGCGGCCGAGGGGGAGGCGGCGCGCCTTGAAGTATCGCGCCGGCTCTTGGCCGCTGCTGACATGCAGTCGGCGCAAGCATCGGCACCGGCCTCGCCGCCGCAAGTGCGCTGGCACCGCCGCGCGGCAGCATTGGGAGTTCTCATCGTTCTGTCGGTCTTACCAATCGGCCTTTATCTGGCGCTTGGCTCGCCCAACATTCCGGGTCAGCCGGCCTACGCGCGCGCAAATCTGCCGCCGGGCCATGAGTCGATTGCCGCGCTGATC
Source organism: Xanthobacteraceae bacterium (assembly GCA_030036975.1). Classification (GTDB taxonomy): domain Bacteria; phylum Pseudomonadota; class Alphaproteobacteria; order Rhizobiales; family Xanthobacteraceae; genus BOG-931. The sequence goes on from JASHSE010000521.1 coordinate 6,202, forward strand.
GGCCAGGTCGAGGAACGGCTGGCGCGAAATCCCAACGACGGCGCCGGCTGGGAGGTGATCGCTCCAGTCTACATGCAGCTCGGCCGCTTCGATGACGCGGTCATGGCGCGGCGCAAGGCGCTGGCGCTCAATGGCGAGACCGCCGCGCGCGACGCCGATCTCGGCGAGGCCTTGGTTGCCGCGGCGAACGGCGTGGTGACCGACGAAGCCAAACGCAGCTTTCAAAACGCGGTGGGGCGTGATCCGCAAAATGCCAAAGCCCGCTTCTTTCTCGGCTTGGCCGACGAACAGGACGGCAATCGCGACGCAGCGGCAGCGAAGTGGCGCGCCATGCTGAAGGACGCGCCGGCCGACGCGCCGTGGCTCGGCTTGGTGCGCACCTCATTGGCACGCGTCACGGGACAGCCGCCTGCCGACGCCGGTCCAACGGCAGACCAGATGGCGGCGGTGCAGAACATGCCCGAGGCACAGCGCATCGCGATGATCCGTGGCATGGTCGAAAAGCTGGCCGACCGCCTGCATGCGGACGGCAACGATGTCGAAGGCTGGCTGCGGCTGGTGCGGGCCTATGCCGTCCTCGGCGACAGCGACAAGGCAAAAGCCGCGGCCGCCGCGGCCAAGCGCGCGCTGGCAAGCCATCCCGACGAGATCAAGCGCATCGACGATCTCGTCAAGGGTCTCGGTCTCGAAGGGTGACAAACATGGCGTGGAGATCGCCACGATGACGCGCAAGCAGCGACGCCTGGTCCTGATCGGCGGCTCGCTCGGCGTGCTCGCGGTCGCGGTGGCGCTGATGCTCAACGCGTTCCGCGACTCGATCGTGTTCTTCAATTCGCCGAGCGATGTGTTGGAGCGTCATGTCGGGCCGGGGACGCGCATCCGGCTCGGCGGCCTGGTGAAGACCGGAAGCCTGGTGCGCAGCGACGGGCTGCGAATTCGCTTCGAGGTCACTGACGGCAAGACCGAGATTCCGGTAACCTACCGCGGCGTGCTGCCCGATCTGTTCCGGGAAGGGCAGGGCGTCGTCGCCGAGGGCGCGCTCGACAACGCGGGCGTCTTCGACGCCGACACGATCCTTGCCAAGCATGACGAGACCTATATGCCCAAAGAGGTCGCCGACGCCTTGAAGAAGTCGGGGCACTGGAAGGACGACTATGCGCGGAGGGCGGCGCTGCCAGTGAGCGGAGCGAGCAAGTGATTCCCGAACTCGGCCATTACGCCCTGATGTTGGCGCTCGGCATCGCGCTGATCCAAAGCAGCATGCCGATCATCGGCGCCCGCACCAGAGATCCGCTGCTCATGAGCATAGCGACGCCGGCGGCGCTCGCGCATTTCGCCTTCGTGGCGATCGCGTTCGCGGCGCTGGCCGAATGCTACGTCTTTTCGGATTTCTCGGTGCTCAACGTGTTCGAGAATTCGAATTCGCAAATGCCGCTGATCTATCGGCTCACCAGCGTCTGGGGCAATCACGAAGGCTCGATGATGCTGTGGGTGTCGATCCTCGCGCTGTTCGGCGCCTTGGTCGCGCTGTTCGGCAACAATCTGCCGGCGACGCTCAAGGCCAATGCGCTCGGCGTCCAGGCCTGGATCGCCGCGGCCTTCGAGCTTTTCATCCTCACCACGTCGAATCCGTTTTTGCGCATCCCCAACGCGCCGTTCGAAGGCCGCGACCTCAATCCGATTCTGCAAGACCCTGGCCTCGCCTTCCATCCGCCGATGCTCTATCTCGGTTATGTCGGCTTTTCGATCACCTTCTCGTTCGCCATTGCCGCGCTGCTGGAAGGCCGGATCGATGCGGCGTGGGCGCGCTGGGTGCGGCCCTGGGTGCTCGGCGCCTGGATGTGCCTGACGCTCGGCATTGCCGGCGGCTCGTACTGGGCCTATTACGAACTCGGCTGGGGCGGCTTCTGGTTCTGGGATCCGGTCGAGAACGCCTCGCTGATGCCGTGGCTTGCCGGCACCGCGCTCCTGCACTCTGCACTGGTGATGGAAAAGCGCGAGGCGCTCAAGGTCTGGACCATCCTGCTCGCGATCCTAGCCTTCTCACTGTCGCTGATCGGCACGTTTTTGGTCCGCTCCGGCGTGCTGACCTCCGTTCACGCCTTTGCCGTCGATCCGCGACGTGGCGTTTTCATCTTGGCTATTCTGGTAATCTTCATCGGCGGTGCGCTTAGTCTTTACGCCTGGCGTGCGCCGCTTCTCAAGCAGGGCGGACTGTTCGCTCCGATCTCGCGCGAAGGTGCGCTGGTTTTCAACAATTTGTTCCTGGTCTGCGCTTGCGCCACCGTGGTGGTCGGCACGCTTTATCCGCTGGCCTTGCAAGCGCTCAACGGCGACAAAATCTCGGTTGGACCGCCGTTCTTCAACGCGACCTTCGGCCCGCTGTTCATTCCGCTGATGATCGCCATGCCGTTCGGCCCGCTGATGGGTTGGAAACGCGGCGATCTGTTGGGCGCCGCGCAACGCTTGCTCGTCGCCGCGCTGCTTGCGGCCGTGGCGGTCGCCACTTCCTTTGCGATCAGCCATGGCGGCCCGGTGTTGGCGCCCTTCGGCATCGGGGTCGCGGTGTTCGTCATGGCGGGCGCGGTGACTGACATCGTCGAGCGCACCATGGTGCTGCGGCTGCCGCTTCATGCCACGTTGCGCCGCGCCCGGGGTCTACCGCGCTCGGCCTGGGGCACCGCCTTTGCGCACTTCGGCATCGGCGCCACGCTGTTCGGCATCGTTGCCGTGACCGCCTGGGGCAGCGAGCGGATCGCCGAGGTTAAGCCGAGGCAAAGCTTGGAGATCGCGGGTTATCAGGTCACGTTTGACGGCGTCTTCAACCGTGCCGGCCCCAATTACCACGATGTCGTCGGCCATTTCACGGTGCGCCGCTCCGGCCAAATCATCGGCGTCATGGAGCCGAGCCGGCGGACTTTCCCGGACCGAGAGATGGCGACGACTGAGGCGGCGCTGATGTCGCGCGGCGTAAGCCAGCTTTATCTTTCGCTCGGCGATGCGACCAAGGATGGCAGCGTTCCGGTGCGACTCTTTTTCAAGCCGGATGTGCTGATGATCTGGCTCGGCGCGCTTCTGATGTTTTGCGGTGGCGCGCTCTCGTTATCCGATCGGCGGCTACGTGTCGGGGCGCCGCGTCCGGCGCGCGCGAAGGTCAAACCGGCGCTGCAGCCGGCCGAGTAAAGGCGCTGAAGTCGACGCCATGAAGTATCTGCATGCGGTTGCGTTGCTGATCGTGCTCGTGGCCTCTTCGGCGGCGTGGGCCGTGGAGCCCAATGAGATGCTGGCAGATCCGGTGCTGGAAGCCCGCGCGCGCGCCATCTCCAAGGAGCTGCGCTGCATGGTCTGTCAGAACGAGTCGATCGATGACTCGCAGGCGCCGCTTGCCCATGATTTGCGCATCTTGGTGCGCGAGCGGCTTAAGGCGGGCGATAGCGACGCGCAGATCGTCAATTTTCTGGTTTCGCGCTATGGCGAGTTCGTGCTGCTCAAGCCGCCGCTGTCCTGGCACACGGTGGCGCTGTGGGGCACGCCGCCCGGACTCCTGCTGCTCGGAGCCATCATGATCGTCATTGGCGAGCGGCGTCGCCGCGCCGGGGCGGCCGCAGCCGGGCCGGCCAGTCTGAGCCCAGCCGAAGAGGCGCGAATCGCGGAGATTCTCGGCGGCGAGGGCACCCAATAGGAGTTTGATAGGTTAGGTGCTCTGAGCGCCGCCATCGTGTGCAACATATTGATTTCGTGCGTCAAATAGTCGCTCTGTAGACATTACAAAATATTAATGTTGCCGACAGCAGCCGGTAATGCGGCCTGCCCCATGGTTGTCGGCCTTCGAGCCCCGGTCGCTCTACCCGGGCTGCTGTAAAACCGCCGCCTAAACGACAGGACTGCATGCATGAACGGTAACGATTCCGGGTCGCGCCGCCTTCCGGCACGCCGCGTCGCCTTGCTGGCGACGACAATCGCCGGGCTCGGCGCCGCGGCACTGTTCATGGCGCCGACCGGCGCTCTGCACTCAGGCGCGATCGGAACCCCGGCGCGGGCGCAGGATTTGAGCGCGCGGGCTCAGCAGCTGCCGCAGAAACCGATCGGCTTCGCCGATATCGTCGAGAAGGTGAAACCGGCCGTGATTTCGGTGCGGGTCAAGATGGAGCGCCCCGGCAACTCCAACCTCAACGATAACGAGGAGGACATCCCGTTCCCGCCCGGCTCGCCGTTCGAGCGTTTCTTCCGCCGCTTCGGCATGCCGAACATTCCAAACGGCCCGCAGGTGATCACCGGGCAGGGCTCCGGCTTCTTCATCTCGGCTGACGGCTACGCCGTCACCAACAATCACGTGGTGCAAAATGCGGAAAGCGTGCGCGTCACCACCGACGACGGCAAGGCTTTCAACGCCAAGGTCATCGGCACCGATCCGCGGACGGATTTGGCGCTGATCAAGGTCGATGGCGGAAATTTTCCATTCGTGAAGCTTGCCGATGAAACCCCGCGCGTCGGCGATTGGGTGCTCGCGGTCGGTAATCCGTTCGGGCTTGGCGGCACGGTGACCGCCGGCATCGTTTCGGCGCGCGGTCGCGACATCGGCGCGGGACCCTATGACGACTTCATCCAGATCGATGCGCCGGTCAACAAAGGCAATTCCGGCGGCCCAACCTTCGACGTCGACGGCCAGGTGATCGGCGTCAATACCGCAATCTATTCGCCGTCCGGCGGCTCGGTCGGCATCGCGTTCGCCATTCCGGCTACGACCGTGAAGAGCGTCATCGCGCAGCTGCGCGACAAGGGCAGTGTCACGCGCGGCTGGATCGGCGTGCAGATTCAGCCGGTCACACCGGATATCGCCGACAGTATGGGCCTGAAGGAGGCGAAGGGCGCACTGGTGGCTGAGCCACAGCCCGACAGTCCGGCGGTGAAGGCCGGCATCAAGAGCGGCGACGTCATCACCGCGGTCAACGGCACTCCGGTGCGCGATGCCCGCCAGCTGGCGCGGCGGATCGGAACCATGTCGCCGGGCACCGCCATCACGCTGGCGCTCATACATGACGGCCATACCCGGACCGTCACGCTTACGCTCGGCACGCTGCCCAACGAAAAGCAGGCGGCGAACGAGCCCGCCCAACACCAAGACCAAAGCGCCGATATCGAGGTGCCGAAGCTTGGTTTCACGTTGGCGCCTGCCAGCAAAGTTTCGGGCGCCAATGCCAACGGTGTGGTCGTGACCGGCGTTGCCGACGGTGGTGTTGCCGCCGATCACGGCCTGCAGGTTGGGGACGTGATTCTCGACGTCGGCGGCAAGCCGGTCGTAACCCCCGCAGACGTCAACCAAAGCGTCGCGGAGGCGCGCAAGCAGGGCAAGCACACGGTGTTATTCCGGGTGAAGTCGGGCGAAGGCACGAAGTTCGTCGCTTTGCCGCTCGGCAACGCCTGAGCAATGGGGCGATCCGCCGGCATTTGTCGCCCCCGCTGGCGGGCGTTCCCTGGGGGGCGGGCCGCAAGGCCCGTCCCCGCCTAAATACCAACTCCACGGCCGGCATCCGTCGCCCCCGCCGGAGTGGAGTTGGCCGAGGGGGTGGCGGGCGGTTTGCCCGCCACCCTTATCCGCACCATGGCCAGCGGTGATTTGTGAGACGTTCCCGGCGCTTTAAGTGCGCTTGGGCGGCCGGTCGATATTGCCGGCAGCGCCGCGTGGGACGATATTGATGAACCGGGGTATTATTGAATCGGGTACTTGCCGATCATTTGCTCCACGGCGGCGCTGCCTTTGGTTATGTTGAACGGCCTGTAAGATGCGCCTTCTGATTATCGAGGATGATCGCGACGCGACCGAATATCTGGTCAAGGCGTTCCGCGAGGTTGGCCACGTCGCTGATCAAGCCGGCGACGGCGAGGAAGGTTTGGCGCTGGCGCTCGAAGGACAATACGACGTGTTGATCATCGACCGCATGCTGCCGAAGCGCGACGGCCTGTCGATCATCGCCGACTTGCGGACGCAATCGATGGAGACGCCGGTCCTGATCCTTTCTGCGCTCGGCCAGGTCGATGATCGGGTCAAAGGCTTGCGCGCCGGCGGCGACGATTACCTGGCGAAGCCGTACGCATTTTCCGAATTGTTGGCGCGCGTCGAGGCCCTGGCGCGGCGGCGCGGCAGCCGCGGCGAGGAAACGATGTACCGGGTCGGCGATCTTGAACTGAACCGGCTATCGCACGAAGTCACCCGTGCCGGCCAGGAGCTGCAGCTGCAGCCGCGCGAGTTTCGTTTGCTTGAATATCTGATGCGGCACGCCGGCCAGGTCGTCACCCGCACAATGTTGTTGGAGAACGTCTGGGATTATCACTTCGACCCGCAGACCAACGTCATCGATGTGCACATTTCGCGCTTGCGCTCCAAGATCGATAAGGGCTTCGCCCAGCCGCTGCTGCACACGGTGCGCGGCGCAGGCTATATGGTCCGTGACGGCGCGCGCTGACATCGGCTGCGCCATCGGCGCGCCAGCCGTCCACCGGCACGGCGTCAGCCGCCGCCTGGGGAGGAAGCCATGAGCGCTGGTGATGCAGCGCCGTTCATCGCGGCGCGCGATTTCCTGATCCGGCATCGCGCCGACTATGCAACGGCCTATCGCGATTTCGCCTGGCCGAAGCTCGATCGCTTCAATTGGGCGCTCGATTATTTCGACGTGATGGCGCGCGGCAACGACGAGCCGGCGCTCTGGCTTGTGGATGAGGATGCCGGCGAGATCAAGTTGTCATTCGCGCAATTGAGCGAGCGCTCGCACCGCGTTGCCAACGCGTTTCGCCGGCTCGGCGTTGAGCGCGGCGACCGCGTTCTGCTGATGCTCGGCAACGTGGTTGCGTTGTGGGAATCCATGCTGGCAGCTATGAAGCTCGGCGCCGTCATCGTGCCGGCGACGACGCTGTTGACGCGCAATGATTTGGCCGACCGGTTTGCCCGCGGCCGGGTGCGGCACGTCATTGCCGGCAGCGATGCAGCGGCGAAGTTCGCTGATCTGCCAGGCGATTACACCCGCATCGCCGTCGGCAAGGCGGTGCTGGGCTGGTTTTCTTACGAAGACTGCTATGCCGAGCCCGGAGAATTCGTGCCGCAGGGCGAAACCCGCGCCGACGATCCGCTGTTACTCTATTTCACGTCCGGCACGACAGCGACGCCGAAGCTCGTCCTGCACTCGCACCAGTCCTATCCGGTCGGTCATCTGTCGACGATCTACTGGCTCGGCTTGCGGCCCGGCGACGTGCACCTCAACATTTCCTCGCCCGGTTGGGCCAAGCACGCCTGGAGCTGTTTCTTTTCGCCGTGGAGCGCAGAGGCGACGATCTTCATCGTCAACCAGCGGCGTTTCAATGCACGCGGCCTGCTCGATGCCATCGTACGCTGCGGCGTTACCACGTTTTGCGCGCCGCCGACCGTTTGGCGCATGCTGATCCAGGAGGATCTTGCAGCATGGCCCGTCAAGCTGAAAGAGCTGATCGGCGCCGGCGAGCCGCTCAATCCGGAGGTGATCGAACGGGTCAGGGCAGCGTGGAATCTGACCATCCGCGACGGTTACGGCCAGACCGAGACGACTGCACTCGTCGGCAACACGCCCGGGCAAAAGGTCAAGCCGGGCTCGATGGGCCGACCGCTGCCCGGCTATCGCGTCGCGCTTCTGGATGCCGCGGCCGCGCCGCAAAAGGAAGGCGAGATTTGTTTGATGCTGCAGCCGCGGCCCACCGGATTGATGCAAGGCTATCAGGGCGAGAGCGGAGTTTTGTCGGCCGGCGAGGCGGTCTACCGCAGCGGCGACGTCGCGACCATCGACGACGACGGCTATCTGACCTATGTCGGCCGCGCCGATGACGTGTTCAAATCGTCCGATTACCGCATCAGCCCATTCGAGCTGGAAAGCATGCTGATCGAGCATCCGGCGGTGGCGGAAGCGGCCGTCGTGCCGTCGCCGGATCCGATCCGGCTCGCCGTGCCGAAGGCCTACCTGGTGCTCGCATCCGGCCATGCGCCGGACCGTGCCACCGCGCTGTCGATCTTTCGGCACTGCCGCACGGCGTTGGCGGCGTTCAAGCGCGTGCGCCGGCTGGAATTTGCCGATCTGCCCAAGACCATTTCGGGCAAAATCCGCCGCGTCGAGCTGCGGCGCGCCGAGACGGCGAACCGGCGGGGCGGCCGGCGCGGCGCGCTCGAATTCTGGGAGGAAGACTTTTCGGACGATGAATTGGGCGCGCAAACCTAACGGGCGATTCGTGGCGGCGCTCGGCAAGCTCCTACGCACGACGGCGTTCAAGCTGACGCTCGTCTATTTGTTGATCTTCCTCCTGTTCGCAGCGTCGCTGCTCCTCTATCTCGCGCTCAATACCCGCCGCCTGATCACTGAGCAGATTACCAGCACCGTCGAGAGCGAAATCAGGACGCTCACGGAACAATATGAACAAGGCGGCCTGCGGCGCCTGTTCTTCGTTGTGCAGGTGCGCTCGCGGCGGCCCGGCTCGAGCCTTTATCTTGTCACGACCCCGAACGGCGAGGGCTTGGCCGGGAACATCAGCGCACTGGAGCCGGGCGTGCTGGAGCATCCCGGTTGGCGCGAAACGACATATCGCCGGCTCGAGGCGCCCGGCACGCCCGAGGGCGCCGAGCATCGCGCCTTGGTCAACGTCATCCAACTCGGTGGCTTCCACGTGCTGGTAGGCCGCGACCTAGAGGAGCGCGAGCGGCTTTACGGCATCATCCGCAATGCTGGGCGCTGGTCGTTCGCGCTGGTGGTGGTGCTTGGACTGGTCGGCGGATTTTTCGTCAGCCGCCGCGTGCTCAGCCGCATCGACGCCATGACCGGAACGGCACAGGTCATCATGGCCGGAGACCTGGCCGGCCGCCTGCCGGTCGCCGGCACCGGCGACGAACTCGACCGCCTGGCCGACGCCGTCAACGCCATGCTCGACCGCATCGTTGCGCTGATGCACGGCCTTTCCGAAGTCTCGGACAATATCGCGCACGACCTGAAAACGCCGCTGACGCGGCTACGCAACCGCTCTGAACAGGCGCTGCGCGGGCCGACGGGCGAAGCCGATTATCGTGCCGCGCTCGAGTACACGATCGAGGAATCCGATGAACTGATTCGCACCTTCGACGCGCTATTGATGATCGCGCGGGCCGAATCCGGGCATGCCCGCGACAACATGATGGAATTCGACGCCGCCGAGATCGCCCGCGACGTCAGTGAACTGTATGAGCCCTTGGCTGAAGAGAAGGGCTTGGCGCTCAAGGTCGACGCCGCCGCAGCGGCGCCGGTGCGCGGCAACCGCGAGCTGGTGAGCCAGGCGCTCGCCAACCTGGTCGACAACGCCATCAAATACGCCGCGCCGAGTAAATTTAACGGCAACCCGGCCGAGATCGTGGTGAAGGCCGGCCGCGAAGGCGAGCGCATCATGCTCAGCGTGGAGGATCGCGGACCCGGCATTCCGGAAGCCGATCGCGGCCACGTGGTCGAGCGTTTCGTGCGTCTCGAGCAAAGCCGCTCGGAGCCGGGCTCCGGTCTGGGTCTGAGCCTCGCTTCCGCTGTCGCGCGTCTTCATGGCGGCGAACTCAAGCTCGAAGACAATCACCCGGGCCTGAAAAGCACCATTGCACTGCCGCGCGCCGGGCCCTTGGGGGCCGGATGAGCCGCCCGGCGGTCCGCAAGCGGCCGGCGAAGGCGACACTGGACGGAGCGGCGCTGGTCCGGCGGTTCTCCTCGGCTGCATCCGGCGCATTTGATGCGCCGATGGGCCTGCCACAGCCGTCAGTGGCGGCGTCCGGGCGCGTCGCCGATTGGCTTGCCAGCATCGCTACAAAAGCAGCCGGCAAAGGGCTCGCGCGCCTCGTCAAGAACCATCCCGAGCTGACCAGCATCGCCGCAGCCGTTGCCGACAGTGCGCCATACCTGTGGGGGCTGATGGGCGCTGATCCCGCGCGCCTCTTGCGCCTGCTCACCGCGGATCCCGATAAGGAAATCGTCGCGTTGCTTGCCGATGCGCGGCGCGCCGGCGATCTCGCGCGTACGCAGTCGATTCTGATGCGCATTCTGCGCCGGATGAAGGCCGACGCCGCACTGCTCGTCGCGCTCGCCGACATCGGCGGGGTTTGGCCGGTCGAGCGCGTGACGCAGGCGCTTACCGAACTTGCCGATACGGCGCTCAGCATCGCAGTCGGCTATCTCCTGCGCGATGCGGCACGGCGCGGCAATCTGGCGCCGCCCGAGCTCCGCCATCCGGAAATCGGCTCCGGTTACGTGGTGCTCGCCATGGGCAAGATGGGTGCCTGTGAGCTGAATTTTTCCAGCGACATCGATCTCATCGTTCTGTTCGATCCTGCCACCGCAGCGCTGCCGCCGCACATCGAGCCGGGGCCGTTCTTTGTCCGGCTGACGCGCGAGCTGGTGAAGCTCGTGGCGGAGCGCACTGCGGACGGTTATGTGTTTCGCGTCGATCTGCGCCTGCGCCCCGATCCGTCCTCGACTCAGATCGCCATATCGACCGAAGCGGCGCTGGATTACTACGAAAGCCGCGGCCAGAACTGGGAACGCGCGGCTTTGATCAAGGCGCGCCCTTGTGCCGGCGATAGCGCCGCCGGCGGCAAGCTTTTGCGTGACTTTGCGCCGTTCGTGTGGCGCAAATATCTCGACTTCGCCGCGGTCGCCGACGTGCACGAGATGAAGCGGCAGATCCATGCCTATCGCGGCCACGGCGAAATCGCGGTCGAAGGCCACAACATCAAGCTCGGTCGCGGCGGCATCCGCGAGATCGAGTTTTTCGTGCAGACCCAGCAGCTGATCGCGGGCGGCCGGCATCCGGAGCTGCGCGGCCGCGCCACTGTCGAAATGCTGGCAGCGCTCGCCGCGGGTGGCTGGATCGATGCCACCACGCGCGACGACTTGTCGGCGGCTTACGAGTTTCTGCGCCGCGTCGAGCACCGCCTGCAAATGCGCAACGACGAGCAGACCCATACGCTGCCCGCCGAGGCGGCCGCGCTCGAACAATTCGCGCGTTTCCTCGGCTTTGTCGGGCGCGACGCGTTCGCCGCACATCTTGTGGCGCATTTGCGTGCGGTCGAGCGTCACTATATCCGCCTGTTCGAGCGCGAACCCGCCTTCCTCGCCGAACAGCAGCAGCTGTCGTTTGCGACGCCCGAGCGCGAGCGCGAGACGCTGGATCGGCTGGCCGAGCTTGGCTTCCGCCAACCCCCGCAAGTCGCCGAGGCGGTGGCGCGCTGGCGAATGCCGCTCTATCCGGCTTTGCGTGGCGAGCAGGCGCGCAACAATCTGATCGAGCTTCTGCCGCTCATCATCGACCAGGTCGCGCGCGCCGAAAATCCGGATTTCGCGTTTGCCGCATTCGATCGTTTTGTCGCGGCGCTGCGTGCCGGCGGACGATTGCTGTCGCTGTTGCGGCAAAACCCGCAAATGGTGGCGTTCATCGCCTTGCTCGTCGGCGTGGCGCCGCGGCTTGCCGATACGCTGGCGCGCAGTCCGCATCTGATCGATCTCTTGATCGATCCGAGCTTCTTCGGTGCGCTGCCTGGCGAGGAACGATTGGCCGGCGAACTGCGGCGCGTGCTCGGCGAGGTGAAGAGCTACGAAGATTTTCTCGACGCCGTGCGCTCGTTCGGCCAGGAGCACATGTTCTTGATCGGCGCGCGCATACTTTCAGGCTCGCTTTCCGCCGAGCAAGCCGGCGCCGTATTCGCACGCCTTGCCGAGGTTCTACTGCGTGCCGTGCACGAAAGAGTGCAGGACGATTTTGCCACGGCCCACGGAGGCATGCGCGGCGCGCAAACCGCGATTTTGGCCATGGGTCGGCTTGGCG
>JASHSE010000522.1 GCA_030036975.1 Xanthobacteraceae bacterium
TGGCGGAGGCCGGCTCGGAATCGCGTATGGCGGTGAGCGCGAGGCCGTGCCGCGAGCGCAGCAGGAAGTAGACGATGGCGGTCACGAACAGCGACGCCGCAAGGGTCATCAAATACAGGAGGGTGTTGCGCAGATCCCGGTCGGGCGAGACTTCCTGCAGGATCGGAACGGTCAGCGACAGGCCGGACCCCGCTCCCAGCACCAGGATCAGACTTGCCAGCAGCGCGAACACTTCCGAAACCACCCAGGTACCGATGGCAAAATACGCGCCGCGCAGGCGGAATACCGCAAAGGCGACCGGGATTGCCATCAGCCCGGCGAACGGCCCGGCGATGAGCACGGCCAGATAGACATTCACGTTCCACACGCCGGTCAAATAGAACAGCATGTATCCGCCCAGCCCGACATAGGCCTGCTGGCCGACGGACACGAGTCCGGCATAGCCGGCGAGCAGGTTCCACAACTGCGCCAGCGCCACATAATAGGCCATTTCGGCAATGAGCCGCATGTCGCCGGCATCGCCCCACCACGGCAGCGAAATCAACGCGGCCAGGATTGCGGCCGCCAGCACGGCGAATATTCGGCTGGCCTTGGTGGCGCGCTCGACCCGGACCGGCTCCAACGCGGCGTCCATGTCAGTCCCTCGTGCGCGGAAACAGCCCATTCGGGCGGATGATCAGAATCACAAGGAATGCAATATGCCCGGCGAGAATTTGCCAGTTCGGATTGAGTGCCGCGCCGATCGCCTGGGCGATGCCGAGCACCATGCCGCCGACCAGCGTCCCCCACATGCTGCCTAGTCCCCCGATGATCACCGCCTCGAAGGCGAGAATGAGCCGGATCGGACCGGCTGCCGGATCGAAGATGGTGCGAATGCCGAACAGCACTCCGGCGATTGCCGTAAACACCATGGCGATTCCGAGCGCGAGCGCATAAAGCTTGCGATTGTCGATGCCCATCAGCTCGGCAGTATCGGCATCGTCGGACACGGCGCGAAAGGCGCGGCCAAGCCGCGTTTGGTAGAACAGAAGCTGCAGGGCGGCGATGCCCAGTACCGCGACCGCAAACACCACGAGCGGATAGACGCCGACATCGATGCCGCCCGGCAGGTGCAGGCTTGCGGTTTCGATCGGGCCCTCGTGCAGCCGATGATCATAGGCGCCGAAGCCTTGCAGCAATCCGTTCTGGATGATCACCGAAATTCCGAAGGTGACGAGAAGCGGAGGCAACAGCCCGCCGGCGAGAGTGAAATTCAACAGCCCGCGCTGCACAGCATAACCGAGCACAAACATTGCCGGGACGACGATGACGAGGCTCGAAAACGGATCGAGTCCAGTCCCCTGGATGGCGAGCATGCCGACATAGGCCGAGAGCACGATGAAATCGCCGTGGGCGATGTTGACGAGTCGCATGATGCCGAATGACAGGGAAAGCCCGATGGCGAACAGCGCGTAGAATCCGCCGAGCAGGCCGCCTTGAATGAGGATGTTGAGCCCGCCCATCCGCGCCGCCTACATGCCGAAATAAGCCGCGGTAAGCGCGGCGCGGTCGAAATTCTTGGTCGGCGCGGCCAAGGCGAGACGGCCCTCCTGAAAGCAATAAAAGCGCGCCGATGCGTCGAGCGCCCGATTGATGTCCTGCTCGACGAGCACGACCGTCGTGCCTTCGGCGGTGATCGCACCAAGGCATTGATAGATGTCGCGAATGACCACCGGCGCCAAACCCAAGGACAGCTCGTCGCAAAGCAACAGCCGCGGGTTGGACATGAGTGCGCGGCCGATCGCCGCCATCTGCTGCTGACCGCCGGAAAGCGAGGGCGCCGGCAAGCGGCGCAACTCGCGCAAGCGCGGAAACAGCTCATAGACGCGTCGAAGACTCCACGGTCCGTTGCGCTCACTGTGGCTGCCGAGCAAAAGGTTCTCTTCCACCGAGAGGCTTTGGAACAAGCGGCGGCCTTCCGGCACCATCGCAATTCCAAGCCGCACGATGTCGTGCGGCGCCATGCCGCCGATCGCCCGGCCCTCGAACATGACGGCCTCAGGCGGGGCCGCGAGCGCGCCGGCAACCGCGCGCAGAAAGGTGGTCTTGCCGGCGCCATTAGCGCCGATGATGGCCACGGTTTCGCCCTGTCCGATCTCGACGTCGATGCCGAACAGGGCCTGGAAATCGCCGTAGAACGCCGACAGGTTCTGCGTCCGCAACAGCAGCGTCATGACGCCGGTAGCCCCATATAGACCTCGCGCACCCGGGCGTCCGCCATCACCTCGCGCGGGGCGCCTTGAGCGAGAATCTGTCCGAAATTCATCACGATCAGCCGGCGCGCCACCGACACCAGCGCGTGCACGATGTGCTCGATCCAGACGATCGTGGTGCCGTGCGCATGGATTTCCTGGATGGTCTTGACCAGTTCGGCGCACTCGTACTCGGTGAGCCCGCCGGCAATCTCATCAAGCAGCAAGAGCTTAGGCTCAACCGCAAGCGCGCGCGCCATCTCCAGCCGCTTGCGCTGCAGCAAGGTAAGCTTGCCCGCCGGTACATTGGCTTTTTCGTAAAGTCTGGTGACCGTGAGCACTTCGCTGCATCGCCGATAGCTTTCCCGTTCGCTGCTGCCGCCGCCGAAGATGGCGCCGACCAGAAGGTTCTCGAACACGCTCATGTTGGCGAACGGATGCGGGATTTGATACGAGCGGCCGATGCCCAGCCGCGAGCGCGCATGCGGCGCCATCGCTGTAATGTCGGAGCCGCGAAACACCACGCGACCGCGCGTCGGCGCCACGTCGCCGGTGATCAGATTGAACAAAGTGGTCTTGCCGGCGCCGTTGGGACCGATCACCGCCAGCGCCTCGCCTTCTTCGACAGCGAGGCTTACCGCATCGACGGCGCGCAGCGCGCCGTAAAGCTTGGAGACCCCGTCAAGTTGCAGGAGGACCGTCATCGAATGCTTTGGCGGCGTCGGCCCGCCCGTCCCGCTCCGCTTGCGGAGGGAACGGGAGAGCGGAAGCCGTGTTGCGGACCAAGCGCTGAGGCGTCAGGAATATTGAATCGCCGTGAACGGCCTGTCGAGCGGAATTTCTGGCGCCGTCTTGTTGAAGACGATCTCCAGGTCGTACTTCCATTTGGTGCCCTTTTCCCACTGCCCGCCGACGAGCGGCGTCGTGCATACGTTCGGCACCGGATTGGTCGGGCCGCCCTTCCACGTGATCGGACCGACGATCGACTTGTAGTCGGTCTGCGCGATGGCGTCGCGGATCGAGGCGGCATCGAGCTTCTTGGCGCGCTTGAGCGCGTCGATTGCGACTTCGAGATTGGCGTGCTTGAAGCCGAGCGGCTGGGTCCATTGCTTGCCGCTCGCTTTCTCGTAGGCGTCGCAGTATTGCTGCGCGGTCTCGCCGGTCAGGCCGGACTTGAAGGGGTGATGATGCGACCACCACACCTCCGTCGAGGTCCCGGCGCCGCGGTCGCCCAGCGCCTCGACGGCGGTGGGAAACAACAGCGCCTTCGGCGGGGTCATGATCTTGGGCTGAAAGCCCTGCTGCGCGCATTGCGTCCAGAAAATCGCGAATTGCGGCGGATTGAAAATGCCGCAGGCGATGTCCGCTTTCATGTTCTTCAGTTGCGTGATCTGCGCCGTGAAGTCGTCCGATAGCGGCGGATAAAGTCCGAGGTAATTGACGTCGAAGCCGTGGCTCCTCAGCGTGGCAGGAAGCCCGTGTTGGGGGTCGCTGGCTGCGATGCCGTCGGGATCGTTGGTCAGCATCACGCCGGCCTTCTTATTGGTCGGTATCGACAGCCACATCTCGGCGTACATGTTGGCAACCTGGTCGAAGCCCCAGAAGAAGTGATAGGTCCACTGGAAGCCCTTTTTCGGATCGCCCTTGCGCCCGAAGAACCAGGACTGCCATGGATCGTCCGAGGTAATGCAGGGCACGCCGTTTAATTCGCACTGATCCGAGACCGGATTGGTCGTGTCGCCCGTCGACGAGGCGACCATGATGTCGACGTTGTCGTTATTGATGAGCTGCGCCGCGACTTCCGAGGCGCGGTTCGGATTCGACTGGCTGTCGCGGTTGAGAATCTGGACCTTATGCTTATCGCCGGCGACAACGATGCCGTCGCCCAAAAACTTGCTGACCCCGTCGGCAACCCATTGGGACGGCTCGCCGAACGCCGCGATCGGACCCGTCTCCGGAGTGATCATGCCGATTTTGATGGGGCGGGAAGCGGCGCGCGAGGATTGAAATACCCAGGGGGAGGTCATGGCGGCGGCGCTGCCCGCGGCAAGGAACCTGATGACTTGGCGGCGCCCGCGGTCAACCTTGGCTGGGCGGACAGGCCGCGACTTTGCCGATTTGATCTTCATCCTGAGTTCTCCCTCTGATTATTTGCCCACTCTGCGTCGGACCGGGTGGGACCAGCCCCACATCATCGCAAAGCTCGCGCCACAACGCTACTGCCTTGGTCGACGAAAATCGGTCCGCGCGTTAGCAGCTTTTCGGCAGGGTCGAAATTGCGCACTGAGGACCAGAGCTGCTCGCTCGCCAATCTGGCCCCCTTGTGCCAATGCCTCGAGTTTTGCCCGGCAATCTGCGGATGAATCCGGCCGCCTAAACCGCAATCGGTCTCGGCAATCACGTTTTCCCGGGACCCGTCTTAATTTTATCTGCGCACGGCTTGCAACGCTGGCTTGTTCATTTCCCGTGCGCGTGCGCGAGAGTTCGCTAATTCAAATACGGACGTCGAGGCCGCCTGTGCTTCGTGGCTCGCCGCCGTGCAGATGTGGCATCAGATGAACTGGTCGAAGGGCTCGATCGTCTTAAAGGGTTACGAGCAGACCCTGTGTGCGCAGGATGCCGCTCGATCTGGCAATTAGTCCGGTAGCGAAGACCAGTTGTTCTCGCTGGGACCTGGGGAGCGCCCTCGCCTGGCGGTTACCGTGCCGACCGTTGCGGGACATGTTCGCATCATGGCGGCTTTGCATCATGGGCGTATCCGGAATTTCAAGCGACATGCGTACGCTCGTTGCCAGCGACGATGCTAACGCGTGCGACGCCGTTGATCTGTTCGTTTTCCGCATCGCCCGCGAGATCGGCGCGCTGACCGCTTCCCTTGGCGGGCTCGACGGTCCGGTGTTCACTGCCGGAATCGGCCAGCACGCGCGGAAACCAGTTGACACTGCCGTCACCGCATCTGCATTCTAGATTTGCACATATCCGCGCTCAGGGGGGTGACGATGCGTCACGCGCGATCGATTGCAAAGATGTTGCTCGGCGTGGGGATTGCAGCGCTGGTGCCGCAAGCGGCCGCGGCCAGGGATATCACGATCGGCGATATCGTCGGCCGGTGGTGCGGAGAGCAAACCAATTATACCTTCTCGCGCACCGATATGGTCGTCACGCCGCGGGGCAATGTGAAGCTCACCCACGCGCCGCACTGGATGATCGACAAGGTCGAGGCTAACGGCAACCAGATCCGGGTGTTCTGGAAGCCGGCCAGGCCGGGCAACAGCACCGCCTTCGAGCTCGGCGGCGCCCGGCGTACGTTGATTCAGCAGCCGCAGACCGCGGGCGACAAGGGGCCACGGCGCGTGTTTCATCGCTGCTGAAAGCGGCGGAGCGCTCGACTCGTAGGACGATCTACCGTCATAGCCGGTTGCGAGCCGCAAATGCCTCGCTTCGCGCCGTTGCAAGCGACGGCTTTTCCTGATCGCCGCCGACCAATGATGCGTTTCGACACTCCTGGATTTGCCTCGCGAGTTTCCGACCGTCAGTGCGACATATACTGCAGGCCGGCCGAATAGGCCGCGCCGCCGATCACGCAGGGCAGGCCGAGTTCGATCTGTCCGGTCGCTGCGGCGACGATGCAGCCCATCGACAGCGCGCCTTCGCCGATCTGGCCCACGCCGGTCAGCTCGCGCTTGGAGTTCGGCCCTTTCTGCTTCAGCTCCTCGATGGCGGCGAGCGATTCGCGGCGCATGCGTCCGGTGTCGACGTCCTCGGCGGTCTCGATCACGTCGTTGAGCACCTTGGCGGTGTCCTTCGGCTGGGTCTTGACCGACCATTTGAGCATGGCGAGCAGGTTGAGGTCGCGCACCGCGTTGCTGGCGAGCGTGAACTTGGCGGCGCTGCCGGTGGTGAGATTGTCGACGTTGTCCTTGTCCCCGGCGAGCGGCAACAGCTTGATGATCTTGTCGACCGGTTTGTAGGCGCCGGTTGCCAGGTAATAGCCCCACAGCACGTCGATCAGCTGCGGCGTCGGCTCGAGCGCCACCTCTTTGTTGTTGTCGCTCTTGATCCGGAACGCGATCTTGATCTTGTCGAGCACGCCGGGCTTGGCGGTATGGTAGGCGATCTGGTCGAGCGTGGGCAGCTTGCCTTCGAGATAGCGATTGATCATCTCACGTCGCTCCGGCATGCGGTCGCCGACCGAGACGAGCAGATCCTTCCAGTCCGGCAGCCCCGAATAGGCGATGGCGCGCACCAGGACCCAGCGGTCGGCCGGCGCGATCGACAGCATTTCGGCCGCGAGCCGCTCGGCGCGGCCCGGATTGCTGCCGAGCACGCCGGCGATGAAGCCGATATAGGCGCCGCAGGTCTCGGAATCCTTGAATGCCTGCAGCGCGCTCAATGCCCGCACCAGCGCCGGCAGCCGGTCGGGATCCGGCTTGTGCCGGTAATCGTTGATCCATCGCAGAATCCCGTCGGTGGAGAGCCGCGCTGTGGCGGATGCAGCGCGCGCCGGCGTCTCTGCCGCCGCGGGCGCGGGCACAGCGAGCGCCAGCGCTGCTATTGCCAAAGCCGCCAAAACCGCCGCCGCGACGTTGCGCAACGATACTCTAACCATGATCCCCTCCGGCCCTGGAGTGGCGCCGCGCGGCTGGCGCGCGGTTTCCTCGCTGGAACAGGAATGCAGCAGAGCGCCGGGGCATTTTGCAGGCTGAGGCGTTGCGAAATCGCGGCTGCGCTGTGGCCTTGCGCCCAGGCTTAACGGTCTTGCCACATGCGGATTTTTCGCACTCCGCCGATTTCAAACGCATGTTTGAAGCCGGTCGTGCCCCGATCCGGCCGCATTTTGCTTGACCCGGCCTGCCGCAATGCTTATAAATCCGGTCGGAAGAGCAAGGGCACGCAACGGACACACAAGGGCACACACGTGCGGACCGTCGTGGCAAAGTCGCTGATTCTCGTAGTAGGACGCACCGCCGTGGGTGGATGATCCACCCGCGCGACGCGGCGGTGCGTAATCCAGGGGCCTTCGAGCCCCTTTTTTATTTCCCGAACCTTGGGCGCCGCAGACAGCGGAAACAGGAGCGGCGGCGACAGTGGAGCAGGTGCGATGAGCGAAATGACCGGCGCGGAAATGGTGATGGCGGCGCTTGCCGATCAGGGCATCGAGCACGTTTTCGGCTACCCGGGCGGCGCGGTGCTGCCGATCTATGACGCGCTGTTCCAGCAGGACAAGGTGCAGCACATCCTGGTGCGCCACGAGCAGGGCGCCGTGCACGCCGCCGAAGGCTATGCGCGCTCGACCGGCAAGGTCGGCACCGTGCTGGTCACCTCCGGCCCCGGCGCCACCAACGCCGTCACCGGCCTGACTGACGCGCTGTGTGACTCCGTGCCGCTCGTCGTCATCACCGGCCAGGTACCGACGCATCTGATCGGCAACGACGCCTTCCAGGAATGCGACACCGTCGGCATCACGCGGCCGTGCACCAAATACAATTATCTGGTCAAAAGCGTCGGCGATTTGCCGCGCGTACTGCACGAGGCGTTCCATATCGCGGCGAGCGGGCGTCCGGGGCCGGTGGTGGTCGATATCCCGAAGGACGTGCAGTTCGCCACCGGCAATTACTTCAAGCCCAAGGAGTTCCAGCACAAGGGCTACCGGCCCAAGCTCAAGGGCGACCCCGACAAGATCCGCCGGGCGATCGAAATGATGGCTGCCGCCAAGCGGCCGGTGTTCTACACCGGCGGCGGGGTGATCAATTCCGGCCGCGCCGCGAGCGAATCGCTGCGCGAACTGGCCAAGCTCACCGGCTTCCCGGTGACCTCGACCCTGATGGGGCTCGGCGCCTTTCCGGCCGCCGATCCGCAATGGCTCGGCATGCTCGGCATGCACGGCACCTGGGAAGCCAATTGGTCGATGCACGATTGCGACCTGATGATCGCGGTCGGCTCGCGTTTCGACGACCGCATCACCGGCCGGCTCGACGCGTTCTCGCCCGGCTCGAAGAAAATCCACATCGACATCGACCCGTCCTCGATCAACAAGAACGTCAAGGTCGATCTCGGCATCGTCGGCGACTGCGGCCACGTGCTCGACGACATGGTGCGGCTGTGGCGTTCCGGCGGCCATAAGGCCGACAAGAAGGCGCTGGAGGCCTGGTGGGCGCAGATCAAAAAATGGCGCGCCAAAAATTCGCTCGCCTATCGCAATTCCAACGAGGTCATCAAGCCGCAATACGCCATCCAGCGGCTCTACGAGTTGACCAAGGACCGCGACACCTACATCACCACCGAGGTCGGCCAGCATCAGATGTGGGCGGCGCAGTTCTATCAATTCCAGGAGCCGACCCGCTGCATGACCTCGGGCGGGCTCGGCACCATGGGCTACGGCCTGCCGGCCTCGGTCGGCGTGCAGCTGGCGCATCCCAAGTCGCTGGTGGTCGACATCGCCGGCGAAGCGTCGGTGCTGATGACCATGCAGGAAATGTCGACCGCGGTGCAGTACGACCTGCCGATCAAGATCTTCGTCATCAACAATCAATACATGGGCATGGTGCGGCAGTGGCAGGAGCTGTTGCACGGCGGCCGCTACTCTCATTCCTACACCGAAGCGCTGCCCGACTTCGTCAAGCTCGCCGAGGCCTATCACGCCTGCGGCATCCGCTGCGAGCATCCCGGCGAACTCGACGAAAAAATCCGCGAGATGATCGAGGTGAAGCGGCCGGTGATCTTCGACTGCGTGGTCGATCCGGCGGAAAACTGCTTCCCGATGATCCCGTCCGGCCGCGCCCACAACGAGATGCTGCTTGGCGACGCCACCACGCGCGTCGAGGATGCGGTGACGGAAGAGGGTAAGGTGATGGTGTAGGTCGCGAATGGCGAAATGGCGAATAGCGAATGGGGCCATGGAGTAACTTCCCTATTCGCTATTTCGCCACTCGCCATTCGCGCTATTCGTTACTCGCCATTCGCCCCGAAGGAGCACGCCATGAGCAGCAAACCAGCGACCACGCACTATCCGGCCGCCCCGACCAGCGAGCGCGTCGAGAGCCGCACGCTGTGCGTGCTGGTCGACAACGAGCCCGGCGTGCTGGCCCGCGTCATCGGCCTGTTCTCCGGCCGCGGCTACAATATCGATTCGCTGACTGTTTCAGAAACCGAGCACGAAAAACATCTCTCCCGCATCACCATCGTCACCCGCGGCACGCCGATGGTTCTGGAGCAGATCAAGAATCAGCTCGACCGGCTGGTGCCGGTGCACCGCGTGATCGATCTGACCACGGCCGGGCCGGCGATCGCGCGCGAACTGGCGATGGTCAAGGTGCGCGGCACCGGCGAGCACCGCATGGAGGCGCTGCGCATGGCCGACGCGTTTCGCGCCCGCGTCATCGACGCCACCACCGAGAGCTTCGTATTCGAGGTCACCGGCGCCTCCGACAAGATCGAAAGTTTCATCAACCTGATGCTGCCGGTCGGCCTGGTCGAAGTCTCCCGTACCGGAATCGTCGCCATCGCCCGCGGCCCGGACGGGATGTGAGCAACAACACCTCATCCTGAGGTGCTCGCGCGCAGCGCGAGCCTCGAAGGATGAGGCCGAGGCGCCGAGGCCTGCATCCTTCGAGGGCCGCTTCGCGGCCGCCTCAGGATGAGGTAAACAGGTCGGTGAGCTAAAACTACGCCGCCGCGGCTTGCTTCGCCGTCGGCGCCAGCCTTTC
>JASHSE010000523.1 GCA_030036975.1 Xanthobacteraceae bacterium
TCGGCGACACCGACACCAGCGTCAACCAGGGCGGCGCGTCCGGCTCGACCGGCGTGCAGAACGGCGGCAAGCAGATGCGCGCCGCCGCAGCCGAAGCGCGCCGCGTGCTGCTCGGCATGGCGGCAGAAAAGCTCGGCGTGCCGGCCGATCAGCTCACCGTCAAGGACGGCGTGGTCAGCGCCGCCAACGATGCAAACAAGAAGGTGAGCTACAGCGCATTGATCGGCGGCCAGTTCTTCAACGTCCATCTCGACTGGAACGGCCAGATCGGCAACCCGCTCTATGCGCCCGGCAAGGCCAAGCCAAAGGACCCGAAGACCTACACGATCGTTGGCCAACCGATCCCGCGTGACGACATCGCGCCGAAGGTTTTTGCGCAAACCGACTTCTGCACCGACATCAAAGTGCCGGGCATGGTGCACGGTCGCGTCATCCGGCCCGCCGTCGCCGGCGCCGTGCCGGTGCAGGTCGACGAATCCTCGATCAAAGCCATTCCGACCGCGCGCGTGGTTTGGGACAACGGTTTTCTTGGCGTCGTTGCGGAAAAAGAATGGGGCGCCATCAAGGCCGCGAAAGAACTGAAGGTCGAATGGTCGAAGCCGATGCCGCCGTTCCCGAACCAGGCGGCATTGTACGATCACATCCGCCAGGCGCCGGTCCGCAAGCACGCGCTCGAAGGCAGGCAGGCCGGCAACGTCGACGACGCGTTCAAGAACGCGGCGCGCCTGATCGAGGCCGAGTACGAATGGCCGTTCCAGTCGCATTCGTCGATGGGACCGGCCTGCGCGCTGGTCGAGGTCAAGGACGGCCGCGCCACCTGCTGGAGCGGCACCCAGAAGGCGCATTACGTGCGCGCCGGCGTTGCCGCCATGTTGGGCATGCCGGAAGACAAGGTGCGTGTCATCTGGACCACCGGGCCGGGTTCTTATGGCCGCAACGACGCCGACGACGCCGCCGCGGACGCCGCGGTGCTGGCGAAAGCGGTCGGCCGGCCGGTGCGGCTGCAATACATGCGCGACCAGGGCACCGGCTGGGATCCGAAGGCGCCCGCCTCGATCCATCGCGCGCGTGCCGCACTCGATGCGTCGGGTAACGTTGTCGCCTACGATTTTCTCAGCAAGGGGTTTTCGCGCCTCGACGTCAACACCAATGGCAGCAACCCGCGGGACACGCTCGCCGGGCAAAATCTCGGCGTGGCGCTCAAATCCGGCGACGGGTTCGGCGTGCCGGGCGAATCCTACGGCTTCGCCAACAAGCGCGCCGCCTGGGAAACGATCGCGCCGCTGCTCGACCGCTCGTCGCCGCTGCGCAGCGCGCACATGCGCGACCCGGTCGGCCCGCAGATCTGCTTTGCCAGCGAGTCGTTCATGGACGAGCTCGCTGCGGCGCTCAATCTCGACCCGGTCGCATTCCGGCTGCGCTACGTGCGCGACCCGCGCGACCTCGCCGTGATCAAGGCGGCAGCGCAAAAAGCCGGTTGGCAGACGCGAGTCTCGCCGCGCCGCGATCAGCGCGGCAACAAGGTAAGCGGCCGCGGCATCGCCTATGCGCAGCGCGGTCCGACCCGCGTCGCGGTGATCGCCGAGGTCGACGTCGACCGCGGCTCCGGCAGAATCCGGGCGCGCAAGTTCACCGTCGCCCACGATTGCGGCCAGATCATCAATCCCGACGGGCTGCATCACGCCATCGAGAACAACGTGGTGCAGGCGACGAGCCGCACGTTGTGGGAGGAGGTCAAGTTCGACGCCAACAACGTCACCAGCGTCGATTGGCGCACCTATCCGATCCTCGACGTCACCGAGGCGCCCGAAGCGGTCGACATCGTGATGATCAATCATCCGGAGATCGCGCCGTCGGGCGCCGGCGAGGCATCGAGCCGGCCGGTGCCGGCGGCCATCGCCAACGCGGTGTTCGATGCCACCGGCGTACGCATCCGCCGCGCCCCGTTCGCGCCCGGCTATGTCAAATCGGCGCTGTCGTAACCGGAGCGTGTAGGATGGGCAAAGCGCACGCCAATTCGTCCGCACCGCGTGGTCGCGCTCATCACCTCCAGTTGTTCGAGGCTGATATGGCCGGCATTAATTAGGCGCGTCGTGGGGACGAGCGGAGGCTGAACGATCAGCAAAGCGCGCCGCTACTTGCTTCCCGCCGCCATGGCCTGGTTGCTGCGCGAGGTACCCTCGCCAAGGGTCTTGGTGAAGTATTCGCTGTCGTCGCCCAATGTGACCCGCGGCTGGCACTCCGGCATGCAGCTATAGGTTTCGCGCGTCACGCCGCGATAGACGACGACGATCGGATCGCTCGGGCCCTCGACCAATACAGTGTGCTCGGTCAGCACCGCGCCGTCCTTGTCGAGCACAATGACGTTGGTGGCGCCGTAGCCTTTGGCGGTGATCACCGCGAGCCCGCCGGGCTGAATTGAGAGGTCGGCGATCAGAGGGTTGCCGATCACCACGGTCGCGGCGCGCTCGGGAAGCTTCACCAGCCGCGCGCTGTCGAGCTTTACGTCGATGACGTCGCCGGCCCGTGCCGGAAGGCTGAAGCACACCAGACAAAGCGCAGCCGCAAGCCAGATGACGCGGCCCGCACCGGGCCGGCTTCGCACGCACACATGGGACATCGGACTCTCCGATACGCGACGCGGATACCACCACCGAAACCGCTTGTCCGCCGACTTGGCTAAAGCGTTGATGATTTTAGGTCGCTGTGGCAGCACTCGCGCGGCGCACTCCCTCTCCCCGAAGGGGAGAGGGTCGGGGTGAGGGGGTTCGGAAGTTTCAGAAAAAGACTGCACCTCCCGAACCCCCTCACCCGCCCCCACTCTACCCTCCCCCGCGCGCGGGGGAGGGTAGAGTGGGGACGACCTCTCCCCGGAGGGGAGAGGTGAAAAAGTACCGCGGCCTGCTGTCGACCTAAAATCATCCCGTTCTCTAATTGACGGCAAATTGGTGAATGAAACGCAAATCCGCGCTCGCCGCGGCGGCGTTCACGATCGCTTAACCACGCGAATAACCATCAGCGCGTGAACGGATGCACGAGCTGGGCGCC
Source organism: Xanthobacteraceae bacterium (assembly GCA_030036975.1). Lineage (GTDB taxonomy): Bacteria > Pseudomonadota > Alphaproteobacteria > Rhizobiales > Xanthobacteraceae > BOG-931. The sequence goes on from JASHSE010000523.1 coordinate 3,049, forward strand.
GAAGCTCTGCGGAAAGCCCCGGTCGGCGACGCCGTAACGGTCAGGCAGCTCGCCCGCCGGCATGTAGAAGGTGCCGAACAGCACGTCGAGGATCGGGAAGGTCGCGGCGAAGTTTTTCTCGCCGCCGCGCTCGGCCGCGGTGTGATGCCAACGGTGAAACACCGGGCTGGCGATGACGTATTTGAACGGGCCCAGCGTCCAGTCCAGATTGGCATGCACGAACGCGGAATGCGCGATGGTCAGCGGCCCGAGCACCACGAACACGTTGGGCGAAATGCCGGCGAACAGCATGACCACGTCGGCGAGCACGCTGCCGAGGAACAGGTTCACGGGGTGAAAACGCGCCGCCGAGATCCACTCCAATTGCTCGGAGGAATGGTGCACGGCGTGATACTTCCAGAACCGCTTGCCGTGAAACCCGCGGTGCGTCCAGTAGAGGATGATGTCCTCGCCGATGAGAAAGACGATGCCCTGCACGGCGAGCGGCAGCGCGGCGAGCGGGCCATGGCCGTTCTCGTAAAACGCGATCAGGCCGTCAGCCGTGGTGATGCCGAAAACGAGCGCCGCCGCGACGATCAACAGCCCGATGCGCAGGAGGCGGGTGATGACCGGAATGAACAGCCAGTAGCACAGGTCGGTGACGAGATCGCGCTTGTGCCACCACGGCTTGCCCGGATTGCAGGCCCAGAACCACGTCAGCACGGTGAAAACGGCTGCCAGGCCGATCGAGATCGGCACATTCTTGACGAACGTTTCGCCGATCACACCGATAAGACCGCCCAGTTCCTGCATCATCCCCGCCGACTTTCAGCTACCGCGCGCTGGACCGCAACGCGCCGGCACAAGGCCCAGGATGCGGCGGCGCCGAGCGCAATGCCGGTTTGATATCGGACAACGCCATTAATGGGCGATGAATGCGGCGCCGCAAACACGAGGGTCGGCGCAAATGAGATAGCGGGGTAAACGATGGTTTAATCGCGCGAACGGCGTTTCCGAACTATTGCAAAAGGATAATTTAAAATTTCAAGAGCATGTTAGGCCGCATTGTGCAGCGGTTCGCTTATGCTGCTGGCGGATGCGCTCAAGAGCGGGCGGCAGGCATGTTTCGAAATTCCGTAAAATACTTTCGGAGTTTCGCGGGCGAGATTTCGCGTTTCGCCGGCGCGCGACGGGCTGCGACCGCCGTCGAATTCGCCCTGATCGCCGCGCCGTTCCTGGCGACGCTGATCGCCATTCTGGAAGTGACCATCTTTTTGTTCGCCCAGCAGGTCCTGCAAAACGCAGCCACCGAAGCGGGCCGGCTGTTCATGACCGGCCAGGCGCAGAACAGCTTTACGGCGAATAACGAGACCACGACCCAGCAGCAGGTGACGCAATTGCAAAACGACATCTGCCCGATGGTCAGCGCGCTGTTCAATTGTCAGTCGTTGATGGTCAATGTGCAGAGCTACGCGAATTTCAGCAGCGCCAATGCGTCCGAGCCGGCATTGACCTTCAACGGCCCGAACGGCACGGGCGGGGTCTCCAACACGTGGTCGTTTGTGCCCGGCACGCCCGGCCAGGTCATGGTGGTGCAGCTGATCTATCAGTGGCCGATCGTCAGCGGGCCGCTGGGCTACGTGCTGTCGAGCCTCGGCAACGGCAGTACCGAGATGATGGGCGTCTCCGCCTTTCGCGTGGAGCCCTACTGATGACCGCCGCAGCCGCCAAGCTCTATCGGCGGTTTGCAGCATCGACGCGCGGCGTCGCGGCGATCGAGTTCGCCATGATCCTGCCGGTGCTGGTCGTCCTGTTCCTGGGCTCGATCGACGCCGGCAGGGCGATCGCCGTCTACATGAAAGTGCGCACCGCGACCTACACGCTCGACGCCATCACCAATCAGTATACGACGATCCAGGCGAGCGACATGACGTCGATCGTCGGAGCGACCGCCGTGGTGCTTTCGCCGTATTCGAGTTCGTCGGCTGCGGTGACGATCTCGCAAATTTCGGTCAACAGCGCGACGAATGCGACCGTGAGCTGGAGCTATTCGCTCAACGGCACCGCGCTGTCACCGGGCACGAGTGTCAACGTTCCGGGCAGCTTTGCCACCTGCAATTCGTATCCCTGCTTTCTGATTTACGCCCAGGTGAGCTACACCTATACGCCGCTGTTCGGTTACGTTTTTCCGGCGTCGATCCCGCTGAGCGACAGCCTTTACGTGACCCCGCGAAGCAGCTCGTGCGTGCTGTATCCGCCGCAAAGCGTCACCACCTGTCCGACCAGTAGCTCGTCAGGTTCGGGCTCAGGTTCAAGCTCCGGGTCTGGGTCCGGGTCTGGTTCAGGTTCGGGCTCTGGCTCTGGCTCAGGTTCGGGCTCTGGCTCGGGTTCGGGCTCCGGGTCTGGTTCAGGCTCCGGCTCGGGTTCAGGTTCGGGCTCAGGCTCAGGCAGCGGCCACGGCGGCAGCGGCCACGGCGGCGGCGGGCACTAACTGGTGGTCGTGAATAGTCTTCAGGTGGGGCTTCTGACATCCGGCTACGGCTGCCGTCATCCATTTGGCCTTTTGCCGCAATAACGGACGGTGACGCCGCGAGCGGGACTCGTGTGGTGTTCACGCCGCTGACCGCTTTGTTTCTGTCAGCACCCGCGTTTGTCAGCGGGCCGGGCCAACCGGCTAAACATCCGAGCCAATCGCCGTTACGGTGTCTGACGTCAAACTGCCGCCGATTGCGCGGGTGTTTGGATCGAAACTGCGCCTGCTTCAGCCTGCTGTCGTCGCTTCCGGTCGCGCTGAGCGCGCTTCATGTCGCGCTACGCGATTCTCGTGCACGTTTCTTTCGCGCCGAGTTTGCCGTGCTCGGGTCGGCTCAATCTCGCGGCAACGTGTTCCAGAGTAGGTCTCGCTCATGTGGCGCTACTTCCTCGCCATGCGCGGGCTTGACCCGGCATCCATGCGGCCCCAATGCAGCATGGGTTGCCGGGTCAAGCCCGGCAATGACGAACCGAGGCGTCGCGATTTGATCGAAGCGCAATGTGCCTAGTCTTACTGCATCAGAAAGCGCGGCGCGTGTTATAGCGCCCTCTCCCCTTGCGGGAGAGGGCGACTCGGCAGTTCAACAACAAAAGTAGGTGAGGGGCCTCGGCCGAACAACCCCTCACCGAGCCGAGTTTGTTGCGCGGCTTGAGTCGCCCTCTCCCGCAAGGGGAGAGGGCAGGTCCATCAGCGCCGTGGTTCCGGCAGTATCTTGATGGGCAATCCGAACTTTTGACGCAGTAAGACTAGTCGCCCGCTTCAACGAATTTGAAAGGATTTATTGATTCGCTTGGCCGGCCGCTATTG